>CAYOTF010000001.1:0-5918 GCA_964406805.1 uncultured Zetaproteobacteria bacterium
CGGGGCGTAGCGCAGCCTGGTAGCGCACCACACTGGCGGTGTGGTGGTCGGAGGTTCAAATCCTCTCGTCCCGACCATTTTTTCTTATTTTTCAACGTTTTTTATGCATTTTTTATATGATCGGGCTGTATGCAGTTGAACAGGCTGTCGCCCCCTGATGAATTATGATCTGAGCCATTGTATTAGTTTTGGTACGGCCGCAAGCAGAATGCTTGATGAGGCGAAAAACATTTCCTGTGTGATGCTTGCAGCACCCAAGCTATGCAGTGTCACAGCCAGTAATGCCAACGGCGCAATTAATAAAGCCAGCAGTGAAAAATCCATGAAGGCATCCACACTATTATTTTTCGTGGAATAAGTAGAGTCGTTTTGAAATTCTTCAATTTTTAAATAAGCTGGCTTGAGTTGTGATAGTTTTAGATTGACCCACTCATTTGTGCTTTCAGAGTAGCCCTTCTGTTGTGATCGAGTCGGGTGGATGTTTAGGAGATGTTATGTTTAGTCGTTTAAGTGAAAAGATCGGGGATATTGCCCACAAGCTGCGTGGCGCTGCGCGTGTATCGGAAGCGGATCTGGATGCAACGCTGCGTGAAATGCGTTTGGCGATGCTCGAAGCCGATGTGGCTTTGCCTGTGGTACGTCATTTGATGGCTGAGGTGAAAGAGCGGGCGCTTGGGGCGGATGTAGCCAAGAGTCTGCAACCGGGGCAGGTGATTGTTAAAATTCTCAATGATGTGCTGACCGATTTGCTCGGTGGCCAGCGTCGTGATTTGAATCTGTCCAAAATCCCGTCCGTCATTCTGTTGTGTGGTTTACAGGGGGCGGGTAAAACAACCACTGCCGGTAAGCTGGCACGCTTATTGGTGTCGCAGGGTAAAAAAGTAGCGCTGACATCGGTCGATGCCACACGTCCTGCTGCACGCGAGCAGTTGCAGGTGTTGGCCGGGCAAGTGGGTGTGCCGTTTATTGCAGGTGTTGGATCAACGGCCGCCAAGATGGCGAAATCTGCCATGTTGCAGGCCGGTCGTGATGGTCATCACGTATTGATTCTCGATACTGCCGGTCGTCAGGTGGTCGATGATGCTTTGATGGCAGAGATTAAAGATGTGGCCGATGCGGTGGATGCCAGCGAACGCTTGTTGGTGCTCGATGCCATGACCGGTCAGACAGCCTTGCAGATTGCCGAGCAGTTCCATGCTGCGGTGACAATGTCCGGCTGTATCTTGACCAAAACCGATGCCGATGTGCGTGGTGGTGCGGCATTGTCGGTGGCGCATAGCACGGGCGTGCCGATTCGTTATGTCGGTACGGGTGAGAAGATTGAAGCGTTTGAATTGTTTGATCCAGCGCGTATGGCTGGCCGCATTCTGGGGCAGGGCGATGTGGTTGGGCTGGTGGAGAAGATCCAGGCCAATGTCGATCAGGACGTGGCAGAAAAAGCCGCAGCCAAGATCAAAAAAGGTCAGTTTGATCTGGGTGATTTTGCTGAACAGCTTGGTCAAATGCAAAATATGGGTGGCATGGCAGGTATGTTGAAAATGATGCCGGGTGTGAAATTACCACCTGAAGCCATGGCGCAGATGGATGATAAACCGATTAAACGTATGCAGGCCATGGTCTATTCGATGACTGAAAAAGAACGCAAATATCCGCGCCTGATCTATGGCAGCCGCAAGCGCCGCATTGCCAATGGTTCGGGCACGAACGTGCCGGAGATCAATCGCATGCTCAAACAATTTGCCCAGATGCAGAAAATGATGAAACGCATGAAGGGTGGCAAAGGCCGCCGCATGATGAGCCAGATGATGGGTAAGTTTGGTGGAATGGGAGGAGGCATGGGCGGCGGTATGCCACCGGGCATGCCGAAGATGTGATTCGAACATTGGGTTGTTTCCGATCGAACCGTTTTAGATCAGTGCCACGATGAGTGCAAACCATATCCGTATCGAAGGGGCGCGGGTACATAACCTGAAAAATATCAGCCTCGATATTCCGCGTGAAAAGCTGGTGGTGATTACCGGTGTATCCGGTTCCGGTAAATCGAGTCTGGCTTTTGATACCTTGTATGCCGAAGGGCAGCGGCGTTATGTGGAATCGTTATCGGCTTATGCGCGGCAATTCCTGGGCGTGATGGAACGACCGGATGTCGATGCCATTGAAGGGCTATCGCCGGCGATTTCGATTGAGCAGAAAACCACCAGCCGCAATCCGCGCTCTACCGTTGGCACGATTACCGAAGTCTATGATTATCTGCGTTTGTTGTTTGCCCGCATTGGTCAGCCGTATTGTTATGATTGTGGTGAGCCGATTACTTCACAACCTGCGAGTGTGATTATTGATCAGATGCAGGCGCTAGCTGAGGGCACGAAGTTGCAACTGCTGGCACCGATTGCGCGCGGACGCAAAGGTGAATTCCGCAAAGAATTGGAGCAAGCTGCTAAAGATGGTTTTGTGCGGGTGCGCATCGATGGTGAGGTGATGGCACTCGATGATGTGCCGCCCTTAAAGAAAAACATCAAACACAATATCGAACTGGTGGTGGATCGTTTGGTGATTCGCGAAGGTATTCGTACCCGGCTGGCGGATTCGGTGGAAACGGCGTTGCGCTATGGCGAAGGCTTGATGATTGCTCTGATTGCCACGGATGCGAATAAAGCTGATGAACAGGTGTTTTCCGAGCGCTTTGCTTGTGCTGAATGTGGCATCTCCTATCCCGACCTTGAACCACGATTATTCTCATTTAATTCACCGGTTGGCGCATGTTCATCATGTGATGGTTTAGGTAGTAAGACCGTGTTTGACCCGGATCTGGTGGTGCCGGATGGTGGCTTGTCTTTGATGGATGGAGCCATTGAGCCGTGGGCGGGACGAGAGACGTTCATGTATCGCCAAACGCTGGAGGCGGTAGCCAAATCGGTGAATACGGATATGAATCTGCCTTTTCATGCCTTGAGCGACGCGGCTCGCAAAATCTTTCTCTACGGCAGTGGCCGGAAAAAGATTCGTTTTGTGTATGAAACACCGGGGCAGAATAGGGTGGTGGAGCGTCCGTTTGAAGGTGTGATTCCGAATCTGGATCGGCGCTATCGGGAGACCACATCCGATGATGTGCGTGAAGCCTTGTCGAAATACATCAACACCATTGATTGCCCTGCTTGTGAAGGTTCACGTTTAACCAGACCCGCGCGCTATGTGCGCATTGCAGGCTTGTCGTTGCCGGAGTTGGTGGCTATGCCGCTGCGAGAAGGACAGGCCTGGGTGAACGGGTTGGAGTTGAGTGAGCAGCATCGGGTGATTGCTGAAAAGGTGCTGGAAGAGATTTCATCCCGTTTGGGTTTTATGATTGAAGTGGGTTTGGATTATCTCAGTCTGGAGCGTACTGCAGGCACGTTGTCCGGTGGTGAAGCGCAGCGTATTCGTCTGGCCACCCAGATCGGTTCGGCGCTGGTGGGCGTGTTGTATATCCTCGATGAACCATCGATTGGTCTGCATCAGCGCGATAATGATCGTTTGTTGGCGACGTTGCGGCGTTTGCGTGATCTGGGTAATTCGGTGATTGTGGTGGAGCATGATGAGGATGCGATTCGTACTGCCGATTGGGTGATTGATATGGGGCCTGAAGCGGGTATTCATGGTGGTGAAGTGGTAGCGCAAGGCTCGTTGCAGGATATTCTGAATGAAAAAACGCTGACATCGGATTATTTATCCGGGCGCAAAAAAATCACCGTGCCGAAGTGGCGTAAAGTGAATAAAAATCATCCTATGCTTGGTATTGAAGGAGCCAGTGAACACAACTTGCAAGAAGTAAAAGCATTGTTTCCGCAAGCCCGCTTTTCCTGCGTGACGGGTGTGTCCGGTTCTGGAAAATCAACATTAAGCAATGACACTTTGTTTAAGGCTCTGGCAAAAGCCAAAGGCTTGAAAACAAAACGAATCGGTGCGCATACAAAGCTGATTGGTGCGGATCTGATCGATAAAATTATTAATATCGATCAAAGCCCGATTGGCCGCACGCCACGCTCCAATCCGGCTACTTATACTGGCTTGTTTACGCCGATCCGTGAGTTTTTTGCGCAAGTGCCGGAATCACGCGCACGCGGTTACAAGGCTGGGCGTTTCTCATTTAATGTGAAAGGCGGTCGTTGTGAAGCCTGTCAGGGTGATGGCATTATCAAGGTGGAAATGCACTTTTTACCCGATGTGTATGTGCATTGTGAATCGTGTCAGGGTAAACGCTATAATCGTGAAACGCTCGATATTCGTTACAAGAGTAAAACCATCGATGATGTGTTGCACATGACGGTGGACGAAGCGTTAGAGTTTTTTGCTGCAATCCCGCCTTTAAAAAACCGCTTAAGCACCTTGCAACAGGTTGGGCTTGGTTATATTCAATTGGGGCAATCAGCCACCACCCTTTCCGGCGGTGAGGCGCAGCGCATCAAGTTATCCAAAGAGCTGGCACGTAAAGCTACCGGCGATACCCTGTACCTGCTTGATGAACCCACTACCGGCTTGCACTTCCATGATGTCGCCAAACTGCTCGATGTGTTGCATGCGCTGGTGGATCGCGGCAATACGATGATTGTGATCGAACATAATCTCGATGTGATCAAAACGGCCGACTGGATTGTCGATATGGGGCCTGAAGGTGGTGATAAAGGTGGTCAGGTGGTGGTTGCCGGCACAGCCAAACAAGTGGCTGCATGCCAAGCGTCACATACCGGTTTTTATTTGAAGTCGGTGTTGTGATGTATCATGCGTTGTATCTATGAATGGGCAGCTGCTAGGCTTTCTCGAATGACTCTTGATCGTTATATGTTACGCCTGTGGCTCGGGCCATTCGCCGGCGGTTTGATTCTGGTATTGGGTGTGCTGCTGCTGGGGCGTACACTGAAATTGTTGGGCACCGTATCCGATAGTGGTCAGGCTTGGATGCTGATTGCGGAACTGTTGACGCTAACCATGCCTTATTTTTTATTACTAACCGTGCCGATGGCTTTCTTTTTATCCATGCAAAATACCATAACCAGCTTGCAGCAGAGCAGTGAAATGGATGTCATGCGTGCGGCGGGATTATCCTATACCCGCATGTTTCGCAGTTTTTTTGTGCTGGTATTGTTGTTGTGGGCTAGTCTGACTTACACCTCGATGGTGTTGTTGCCTGAGGGGCAGCTGGGATTTAATAATATACTGAGTAAAATTTATGCGCTTAAAGGCGTCATAACCTTTTCACCTCAACGTTTTACGCAAGGCTTTGATGGCATTACGGTGTATGTTGATGGTGAGGATGAAGAGGGTGTGTATCATGGTGTGATTTTGGAAGATCATCGTGATGGTGTGTCGGTCATCTATACGGCTCAATCTGCACGCTTTGATATGATATCAACCGATAGAACTGCAAGTAGCAGTGCAACGAATGCTCAGACTACGGTCAGTAATAATCTCGAATTGAATATGAGTCATGGTGTGCGTCTTGAAGGGCAGGGAGCCGATCAGCGCATGCTGGCGTTTGATCGCTATAAGGTAGCTATTCCGGTGTCCGATGGAAACTGGAAAGAGCGTCATTCGGCCGATCACGTCACCATGATGACTCCTGCAGAGCTATGGCAAGCGGTGCAGGATGATGCTGCGGGTGCGTTGGCGGAATGGAACCGCCGCCTGTTGTTGCCGACAACGGTGTTGATATTGTTTTTCTTTGCTCTGCCGTTGTCATTGACCCAAAAACGTTCGGGTAAAGCCGGCTCAATGATTGCCGGCATTGCCTTGCTGGTAATCATTTACAATCTGCAGTTGTTGTTTCACCGGCAAGTCAGTCAGGGGGTGTTTCCAGGCTGGAGTATGTGGTTGGAGCAGGCTGTGTTGTTCGTTTTTGGTTTGTTTTTATGGCGAAGGGCGGAAGCGGATCGCTTGCCGAAAAT
>CAYOTF010000001.1:5933-29414 GCA_964406805.1 uncultured Zetaproteobacteria bacterium
GATGTATTTATCGCATCAATTTATCATTCGCCTTTTAGCCCGCCGAGCGTAGCTCGCTGCGAGGGCTGGGTATGTTATGTGGCTGCTTGCTCGTGTTGCCAGGCTTGAATGGCTGCGATGGTATCATCATCGTTGTTAAGTTTTTCCAGATCAGGGATAAATATGTTCATGTTTGATGATTTTAAATGATCCAGCCAGCCGGCTAAAAATTGGCGGTAGTTGTTTTGCATCATCTGCTCATCTGCTGCGGCTTTGGCTCCAATATAATCACCACTGGAAGCAATTTCACCGCGCACAGCAATATCCAGGTTGCCGATGATTGATGTTTGATTGGTGTCGATAGCCTTGAACTGGCCAGCAATATTGAGGTACACCAACCATGCTGTACCCACTTCCAGCTGGGCATAGCAGGCTAGCATTTGTGTTTTATCGGGCAGGGCTGGGGATGATAAACGATGCAGTACGGCATGGGCATAAATGCCACGCATAAGAAAATCAAAACGTCCGGCTTTCTTTTCAGGTGTTAAGATCAGTCGTTTATCTTTTTTTAATTTGAGATTGAGCCATGCTTCTGCTGTCTTTTTATCAAGGATGCGGGCATCCTCGCTCTGCAAGGCTTCGGCATAAACGCATTCGCGCCAGCTTTGATCCTCAAGCAAACGCCAGGCTTTGGCACCGGATGGTGATAAGGCATCAATGGAGAAGCATACCTTCATGATCTGCTATCCTGATCAAAGGCTGCGATAACGGGCAATCCTGTTTTTGGATTCAAATGCAGGCAGATTTCTCCGCGCAACAAACGTAATAAATCATGGCCGACCAGTTCATAACGCCAGCCGTGCAAGCAGGCCAGCTCTGGTGCTTCTCCTTTGCAGCGGTAGCCCCAGGAGGCCAATTCGGCGAGGTCGGATTTGCTCGATAGAATGGATGATGCAATTTCACCATCTTCCGCTTTCAGACGCACCAGTGTATCGAGCATCTCCAGACGTAGATCGGTGCCGGGATGATTATGGCGACGGGCTTTGTGTTTGGGCCAGTCGGCTTCATCAGAGTCCATGCCCTGTTGCCATGTGTGTATGATTTCGTCGCCAAAGCGTTTGATGAAACCGGCATTGATGCCACGCATGCGTGCCATGGTGTTGAGACTCAAGGAATCGCGGCGGGCGATTTCCAATAATGCTTCATCGGAAATCATGCGGCGGCGAGGAATATCACGCTGGCAGGCTCCGCGTTCGCGCCATGCGGCCAGCTCGCGGAGTGTGGCCAGACTGCGCCCTTTTAATCGGTTCACGCCTTTCACGCGCCAGAATGCACTGGCCTCGTCGTAGGCATAGGTGGCTGGATTGCATAGCACATGCTGTTCTTCCTGCAACCAGGCGGTGCGGCCGGTGGCTTCGAGACGTTGTTGCAAATGTTGGTAAACCGGCATCAGCCAGATGACATCATCGGCGGCATATTCCATCTGTTTACTGGTCAGTGGACGGGCTTTCCAATCGGTGAACGATTCACCTTTGGCGAGGGTCTTTTTGGTAATGCGTTGCACCAGGTTTCCAAAGCCAACCTGCTGGCCGTAGCCGAGCAAGGCAGCTGCAACCTGAGTATCAAATAGCGGGGTGGGCAATTGACCGGATTCTTTAACAAATATTTCAATATCCTGACGGCCAGCATGAAAGACCTTGAGTATGTCCGGAGACAACATGATCTGCCATAACGGTGATAGGTCAGTGATGGCAATCGGATCAATAATCCAACATTGTCCGTTGCCATAAACCTGCAACAGGGCAAATTCAGCGTAGTAGGTGGATTCACGATGGAATTCGGTATCAACACAAAGCACTGGGCAAGCGGCCATGGCGCTGCAGGCGGGAATGAGTTGTTCGGTGGTTTGAATGAATTGACTGGAGTTATTCGACATGGCGATACCCTAACCGTGCGTATGATGAATAACATCATTGGCAGGTTAATAAAAATTAATAAAAGTAACTTGAATGGTTCATGAATCGTCGTGATGCTGCGTGCTGCTGTATTTATGAATCATGCAATGGACTTTGTAACCGTGATATATGTCACAACCATGCGATAGATTTTGTGTAGAATGCCGCGACGATTTATTTGATTTGAAGTGATCAATTGAATCGAAATGAAACAGAAGGAGATAATATGCGATTGAAATCTTTATGGATGGCCGTGGCCGTCACGGTATTCTCCGTTCAGCCGGCTCTAGCCTCAAGCTATGGCTCGAAACAAGTTCAACCAGCCTTGTACCCGGTTTCTCCATTGCTGGTTAAAAAAGGTGTGGATAGCACATATCCGTCAGTCGCCGGTGATTTTTTGGTATTTAGTACAACTCGTGGTGATGAATATCGTGTTGAACGGGTGGCGAAGCATTCGCCGGATGCTACCTCACGTATTATTAAACCAATGATTGTGCGCGAATCGATTCGTTATGGTGTGGCAGTCAATGATGGCTCGGTGGGTTATGTTAGCAATCGCTCGGGTCCTGTTTCTGCCTGGATGTGGTTGGGTAATGGTGAGAGCCATGCGGCGATTGGTCATATGGGTAACTTTGCAGGCAATGTACCGCCACTGCATTTGAATGCATCAGCCGATGGTAAGGTTTGGTGTTACGATAGCACGTTGCAGAAATTGCGTCGAAACATGCTGTTGAATGAATTTAACACATCAACCAATAGTGAATTGATTGGCCAGGCGTGGCGAGCTTATGATTCGGATAGTTTTCGTCATAAGATGGGATATAAGCCGACAGAGGCGGGCAATACGAATGACTTTTCTGCTCCAGTGCTGTATGTGTTTAATCGAGTGACATCGCAATTGAATATGATTCCGAATGCATTTAACGGTACGCTTTCTCCAGATGGTCGCAAAATTGTTTTTGTGCGTGAAACAAAGGGTAATTATGATTTATGGATGCAGACCATTGATGGTGAAGAACTGGTGCAGCTGACCGATTCCAGATTTGGCGAGTTTGAGCCTCAGTTTAGTCCGGATGGCCGTAGGCTCTTGTTTGTGTCCAATCGTGATTATAGTGGCGCGGTCACCAAGAGTTCAATTTATATGATGGATTTGAAAAACTATCAGATCAAGCGATTGACCAATGCTAAAGCGGCTGTCGATGGTGGACCTGCATGGCTGGATGATCACAGTATTGTGTTTCATTCCAATCGTAGCTTGAAGGATTCGCAAGCCAAGACGGATTCACAATGGAACCTTTGGCAATTAACGATGCAGTGACTGTTGATGCATGCAGATGCGCTGCCGGCTTGAAGCAATGAAGCCTTAACGCTGGGCAGCGCATTTTTTCCCCTTGTCCAGCACAGATGTAAAGGTAGTTTTGGACTGGTTGTTATGGTGATGTTATCGAATGCAGAAAATAGATGCTGAACAGGAGTAAGTATTGAAACGAATTGTGGGTTTTAGCGTAAGCTTTGCAGCTGCTGCAATATTTTTTACAACAGCTTATACACCAGTGGCGCAGGCTGAAAATTTACTCAATTGGCTGGAAGGAGCTACAGGATCCTACCGCCAGGGTGGCGATTCAATCCAGCCGGATGGGGCTGAGTTGGTGACCTTGGAAGATCGACAGAACGAGATGTATCCCAAGGTTTCACCGGATGGTAAATATTTTTTGGTGGTATCGAGCCAAAAGCGAAAGCCTGTAATTAGCCGTCGCCTGGTTGAGAATGGCGATCCAATTAATATTGTCAGTGATTATGATCCACAGGCATTGGATTCGATTGCATGGCGCGGTAATGCTGATGTGACCTTTTTATCGCATCGTGCCGATAGCCTGGGTATTTGGCAGAAGCCAGTGGACGGTGGGGTGATCCGGCGTTTGCATGGTCGTTTGGATGGTGAATTGCGAGATCCTATTGTGCTTGATGATGATAGTATTATTGCGGTGCGTTTGCAGCGCTTAGCGCGCAATGAGCCCAAGACCAGAGTGAAGAAAAAGAACTACCAGTTGGGTTTTGATAACTGGGAATACAAGGGTCAAAAGTCACATTTGGTTAAAATTGATAAGGGTGGAGCTGAAAGCATCTTAGCATCGGGTGTAAATCCAGCCGTATCGCCGGATGGAAAGCGTGTGGTATTTACGATGCAGGCAGGGCGTAGCTGGCATTTGTTTGTCATGAGTGTTGATGGTTCCGAGTTGGTGGAATTAACCGAAGGCCGCAGCATTGATGTGCAGCCGGCGTGGAGTGCGGATGGCCAGTGGGTGGCATTCACATCCAATCGCTCGGATGCCGATATGCGCCATCCCAGCAAGGGCAATTGGGATGTGTGGATGGTTGGCCAGGATGGCCGTAATCTGGTTCGATTGACGACGGATAAAGCTCGGGACGGTGCGCCAAGTTTTGCCAAAAATGGCCGGGTTTATTTTCATTCCGATCGCAAAGTCAGCAAGCAGAAACGGGAATATCATCAGGTGAGTGGTTCAAACAAGGGTTTTCATATTTGGAGCGTATTGCCACCGATGATGGGTAGCTGAATCATGGCTGTTTAATCTACTGATTTGTCGAGTTCGTGATGGAGCTTCTGACGTTGTTTGTCCGATAAACGCACTTGGCCATAGCGGGTGCTCCGCATCATATCGGTGATTTTACGGATGAATTTCATGTTGTGATCATAATCCCGGCAATGACTGCACATGGACAAGTGCAGTTTGAATTTCAAACGTTCGGATAGTGATAAGGGGCGATCGAGGCTATCGGATGCCAGTTTGCTGATCTCATTGCAGGCTTGTTTCATGATGAAGGTCCTCGTCCAAACCAGTGGGTATTCAAACATTTACGCAGTGCGTGCCGGGCTCGATGCAGCAGAACGTGCAGATGTGTCGATGTGATGTCACAGCTCTTACATACGGTTTCAGTGTCTTCGCCGGTAATATCGCGCATGCGAAAAACTAACTGTTGTTTTTCGGGCAATTTACGGATGCAGGATTCCAATATTTGGCTGAACTGTTCGCTACTGAGTAAACCTTCTGGATTTTCTTTCCATGCATTGGGTGCTTCGCTCCAGCTGCCATTGGCGTTGAAATAGGCTGAGGTTGGATCGTTTTCGACAGCTTCCGTGAGATTGCGGCCACGAATTTCGCGCCGGATATGATCAATGATTTTATGTTTTAAAATGCCGACCAGCCAGGTGCGGATGGAAGATTGTCCGGCAAAACGGTCAAAACCTTTCCAGCCGGCTAATAAGGTTTCCTGAAGCATGTCAGCCGCAAGATCTTCATTATGCAAGCGCGACATGGCAAAACGATAGAGGTAATCGCCGTGCTCACTTAACCGAGAGTGTGGATCGTCAGGTTTATTCATGGGTAGCTACTCTGCCCAAAGCAGGATTGGCTTCAAGCTGTGGTTTTTGATGTTGCCCCGTCGCTTGTTGCTTGTCCTCGTTCTCGCGGCTTCGTTCTCAGGCTTTGCTTTGATAGTCTGCAGCACTGAAATGTAATGGAGTATCTATGGCATTTAAAAAGCAATCGATAGGAGTGTTTGATTCTGGTGTGGGCGGGTTATCTGTTCTGGCGCATATTCGTGCGCGTTTGCCCCATGAGTCGTTGCTCTATGTCGCAGACTCCGCGTTTATGCCTTACGGCTGCAAATCGGATCAAGTGGTGCAAGAGCGGTGCATGGCGATTACAGATTTTTTTACCGAGCGGCAATGCAAGGCGGTCGTGGTGGCTTGCAACACTGCAACAGCGGTTGCAGTGCATCAGCTCAGAGCCTGCTATGATTTTCCGATTATTGGCATGGAGCCTGCGCTTAAGCCGGCAGTGGCGCATAGTCGAAGCGGGGTGGTCGGCATCCTTGCTACCCGAGGCACGTTGAGTAGTCGTAAATTCCAATCGTTAAAACAACGTTTTTCCTCCGATGCAAAATTGATCATACAAGCCTGTCCGGGCCTGGTTGAACAAATTGAAACGGGGGATCTGGAGGGCGATGTGACCCGAGCTATGTTGCAGTCGTTTTTGCAGCCATTACTGCAGCAGGATATGGATACGCTGGTGCTCGGTTGCACGCATTACCCCTTCGTGACGGCCTTGATTCGGGAGATTGTGGGTGAGGGGGTGTTGATTATGGATGGCGGTGATGCGGTTGCTTGTGAGTTGGAACGTCAATTGCAAAAGCGGCAGTTGTTAGCCGCGCAATCTACATCGATAGACGATATGGCTGTGGAGTTTTGGCGCAGTGGGGATATCTCTGATAGTGCAGCTTTGATGTCCCGATTATGGGGAGGGTTGATTTCGATAAAGCAACTTCCGTTTTGATTTCTTGCACTTAAACGATCTGACGTTAATGTTCGCGCCAACTATATAAAATAAGGAAATAAATCAACCATGAGTACAAAGAAAATAACCAAAAAAGAATTGAATGAAAAAGCTGCAACGTTGGGTTTGAAGGGTGCTGCCAAGCTGCGCAAAACAGACTTGATTCATGCTATTCAGATTGCTGAAGGTAACACTGATTGCTTTGGCCGTATTGAACAGTGTGATGTTTCACCATGTCTGTATCGCGCCGAGTGCCAAGCTTAACAAGCGCTTCATAGCAATCTGTGCAGAATTAAAACGTGAGCCCTTTGTGGCTCACGTTTTTGTTGATGGCGAATGCTATCGCTTGGCGTACTGGTGATTCGGATGGGCTGATTTGTTTTTTAATCCAATACATCTGAAAGTAGTCAATCAATCAATCTGTTGTTTGTTTTAGCGGCCTCGAACAGCTGGTTTTTGTGCATTGAGAAATGAGTCTGCTCAATCCATCTTCCTCGCGTTGACGAAAACAGCCGGTAAGCAGAACATGCCTCCCCCAATAAACCCGAAAAAAAGGATTATAATCATGGCAAGAAAATTTAATTTCAGTGCAGGACCGGCAATGTTGCCGACTGCCGTAATGCAGCGCGCGCAGCAGGAAATGCTGGAGTGGAATGACTCGGGCATGTCGGTCATGGAAATGAGCCATCGCGGCAAAGAGTACATGTCCATCGCGGCAAAAGCAGAAAAAGATCTGCGTGAGGTGATGGCGATCCCTGATAATTATAAGGTGCTGTTTCTGCAGGGCGGTGCTTCTGCCCAATTTGCGATGATTCCGCTTAACTTGCTGGGTGATAAAAAGAGTGCTGATTATCTTAATACCGGCATGTGGTCGAAGAAGGCGATTGCCGAAGCGAAACGCTATTGCACTGTGAATATCGTCGCAGATACTTCGGGTGATGGTTTTACCACCGTACCAACGCAAGATTCTTTGAGCCTGAATCCGGATGCGGCTTATGTGCATTATACGCCGAACGAGACTATCGGCGGTGTTGAGTTTGATTATATTCCGGAAACCGGCGATGTGCCTCTGATTGCAGATATGTCTTCCACTATTTTGTCGCGTCCGATTGATGTGTCCCGGTTCGCCATGATCTATGCTGGTGCTCAGAAGAATATTGGTCCTGCAGGTCTGACCATTGTCATTATCCGTGAGGATCTGCTGGGTAAAGCGGCAGAGAATACGCCTGCCGTGTTTAATTACGCTATCCACACTGAAAACGGCTCGATGTACAATACGCCGGCAACCTACAGCTGGTATATGGCAGGGCTGGTTTTTGAGTGGATTAAGGAACAGGGCGGTTTGGAAGTGGTCGGCGAGATCAACAAGCGCAAGGCCGATAAGCTCTATGCTGTGATTGATAACAGCGATTTTTACGGTAGCCCTGTCGCCAAAAACGGGCGTTCATGGATGAATATACCGTTCACGCTGGCCAATGCTGATCTGGATGCCGCTTTTCTCGCCGGAGCAGCAGAGAGCGGATTGATAACCCTGAAGGGTCATCGCTCTGTCGGTGGTATGCGTGCCAGCATCTACAATGCGATGCCGGAAGAGGGCGTGGATGCGCTGGTTGCCTACATGCAGGCATTTGAAAAGGATCAAGGCTAACAGGCTACGTTTTAAGTTTAACCATATCAAAGCCCTCTGCGAAAGCAGGGGGCTTTTTTTGTTTGCCCAGCCTACGCGATGTTTTTAAAGCCGAAATCCAATGCTGTGGAATGTCACACACAATCAAGTGGTGGAAAAAATATCCTCATAAAAGCGGAAAAATATGCCGCAGGAAAAATATTCTTTACTGGTGTTTGTTTGTAAACAACTGATAATTAACGATTAATTTTTAATATCCAGGCTGGCAAGATGCTTGCATTAGTAAGAGCAGGCAAACAACATGGCAGGAGTTTTATTATGCAAATAGGTTTCTTAATGGCCGGAGTCGCTGGCAAGATGGCACAATACAAGCTGGATACAATCAGTAACAATCTTGCTAATGCGAATACGGTTGGTTATATGGAAGATCGTGCTTCTTTCGCGTCTAAATTTTCCAATGCGATGGGTCGTGAGGGTAAACCGAGCCAAACTTCTGCCGCATTTATCTCTATGAATAAACAATATGTCAGCACGCAAGCAGGCTCGATGCATCAGACTGGCGGTGATTTTGATTTTGCTATCCATGGTAAAGCCTATTTTCGTGTTCAGTTGGCCGATGGTTCTGAAGCGCTGACCCGTGCCGGTAATTTCAAGATTGATGCAGATGGCAATTTATTGACGCAGGGTAATCAAGCCGTGCTCGATAAAGTGGGAGCTGCTATTACGCTGCCTGTTGGTGATATTAGCGCGACCAGTAATGGTGCGATTTTTATTAATGGAAAGCCTGTTGCTGAATTGGGTTTGTCTATGTTGCGAGATGAACGTCGTATTACCAAATCTGAAGGTGTGTTCATTCATAGCCCTGCCGATAATATCAAAGATGCTGATACTACAATATCGGTGCATCAAGGTTCGTTGGAAGACTCCAATGTTAATGCCATTCTGGCGATGACCAGCTTGATTGACACCATGCGCAGTTATCAATCGACCATGAAAATTGTAGAGCAATATAATCAACAAGCCGGCCTGTTAAGCGACAGAGTCGGTGTAGTTCAGTAAAGGAGTTTAGTGATGATGCGAGCATTATGGACGGCTGCAACAGGGATGGCCGCACAAAGTCTGAATGTGGATGTGATATCCAATAATATTTCCAATGTGAATACGACTGGCTTTAAACGTGGACGGGCAAACTTTCAAGATCTGATGTATCAACAGGTTAAGTCACCGGGTTCAGAAGCCAGTGCTGCAGGTACACAGTTACCGACCGGTATCCAGATTGGGCTTGGTGTGAAGGCTGCGAGTGTGAGTAGTAACTTTTCAGAAGGTAGTTTTCAGCAGACCAACAACCCGTTGGACATGACTATTCAAGGGCGTGGTTTTTTCCAGATTCAGTTGCCCAATGGTGATATAGCTTTTAGCCGAGATGGTAAATTCAGTGTGGACTCGACAGGGCAACTGGTGACCCAGAATGGCGACCTGGTACAGCCTGGCATTACCATACCAACCGATTCCCAATCGGTTCAGGTTTCAGCAGATGGTACGGTATCTGTGGTGCAGGCCGGTGGTATTCAGTCTGTAGTCGGGCAAATTCAAATTGCCGATTTTATTAATCCGGCTGGATTAACGCATATGGGTTCCAATCTTTTTCAACCCAGCAATGCTTCCGGCGAAGCTGTGATCGGTAATCCATCGGAGAACGGTTTGGGTTCAATTGGTCAGGGTATGCTAGAAATGTCGAATGTAAATATGGTCGAAGAGATGGTCAATTTAATTGCCGCTCAACGGGCTTATGAAATGAATTCCAAGGCGATTCAGGCAGCTGATGAAATGCTGCAGACCGCCAACAACGTCAGGAGGTAAAGCGTGACTCGCCACCTGCCATTGTTTGAAGCGATGTTTGAAAAAACATCAAAGCGTTTGCTGCTGCTGGTCATCGCGGTGCTGTTGCCTGCCTTAAGTTTGCCTACTTTTGCATTGGCAACACCGGATTCAGTCATGCAGCAATCGCTTCAGACTTTCTTTAGCAATGGTGTGGTGGTGCGAGGCGCAACTGCCGAATTGATTCGTGTTGAACGCTGGCCTGATGCCAGAGGCAGTATTCATTGGTCCATGCCGCTTGCCTTGCGTGGTCACCCTAAACGTTTTTCATTGGTTGCTGAGCAAGGTGGCAAACGTTGGTATATACCTGTGCGTGTTCATTGGTGGGCGAATGCGTTGGTGATGCGGAAAGATGTTTCGGCACGCAGCTTGCTCACACATGCTATGGTAAAGAAAACACGTACAGATATTGCAGGCCATAGCGGTCGTCTTGTTCGTCAAAAAAATGACGCGATAGGTATGCGCTTGACGCGTCGCATGCATCAAGGTGATTTGCTGTTAAGTAATTATATGAAACGCCCTCCGCTGATTCAACGCGGTGATGTGGTAACGATGTTCATTGAACTGGGTGGTTTGCATGTGCGCACACAGGGTCGAGCGATGCGTTCTGCCAGCCTGGGGCAACGTTTGATGGTGAGAAACATACGTAGCCAAACGGTGGTGCAGGCTATTGTCGATGGAGCTGGTTCAGTACGTGTGCCTTTCAGGAGGATATCGGGATGAATGTCATGATCATGTATGTGCTTGTCGCTGCGCTGGTTTTTATGTCCGGTTGTATGCCTCGGGTAGATACCGTAGCCAATGTAAAACAACAGCAGGAAGTGGATCAGGCTCTGAACACGCCTACACCGGCACCTTCTCAGAGCGGCTCATTGTGGGCTAATGGCGGGGCTGGTTTTTTATCCGATTCCAAAGCTGCGCGGGTGGGTGATCTGGTGACCGTGGTCATATCGGAAAATGCCAAAGCGACCCGTTCATTGGCCACCAAGCAGAGTAAAAAATCGGATCGAAAAACAGGTCTCAATGCGACCATTAAATATGGTGGCGCTCTGGCCAATAAAGATGTGAACCCTATTGGTGATATCGGTATGACCAATAGCAAGAGTTTTGATGGCTCAGGCTCGACCAATAACTCGGATACCTTAACGGCCAGCGTGACCTCGGTAGTGCTGTATGTATACCCCAATGGTAATATGAGAATCAGTGGTAAGCGTGTGTTGAACGTAAACCATGAACCACAGGAAATTACCTTTTCTGGCATTATTCGGCCTACCGATATTGCCGCAGATAATACCATTCCATCCTCGAAAGTGGCGCAAGCACGAATCAGTTATGGCAGTACAGGATCGCTTGCGACGGTGACCCAAGAGGGCTGGTTATCTAAAACATTGGATCAAGTATGGCCATTCTAAGCGTGTTTTTTCGCCTTTCTCTGATACTGCTTGCATTGCTGTTGCCGATACAGACACAAGCGGAACGCATCAAGGATTTGGCCGATATTGAAGGTGTGCGTGGTAATGCCCTGATTGGTTACGGATTGGTTGTGGGGCTTAATGGTACAGGGGATTCCGGCACATCATCACCTTTTACAGTGAATAGTATCACTGCGTTATTGGAGCGATTGGGTGTCAATGTGCGGGCAGATATTAAGAAAATGAAACCCAAAAACATCGCCGCTGTGATGGTGACATCCGAATTGCCACCATTTTCCCGTCCTGGTCAACAGCTGGATGTAACGGTATCCAGTATTGGCGATGCCAAGAGTTTACGCGGTGGCACATTGTTGGTGACTCCGTTGTTGGGTGGTGATGGTCAACCCTATGCTGTGGCGCAGGGTGGCCTGTCTATTGGTGGTTTTACAGCGTCAGGTAAAGGTGGCAGTACAACCAAGGGACATCCGACAGCCGGCCGAATCCCCAATGGTGCGCGGGTGGAAAAAGCAGCGCCACGCGGTTTAACCGCCGAGCAGGATCATATTAGCTTGAATTTGCGTCGTCCGGATTTCACCACGGCTAGAAATGTGCAGCGTGCCATCAATGCGAAGATGGGCAAGGGCATGGCGAGAGCGGTTGATTCAGGCACGATTAAAGTATGGAATCCGGGCAGTAATGCGATTGAATTGATTGCCGATCTCGAACAGATTGATGTGACCATTGACCATCAGGCTATCGTGATTGTGGATGAGCGTACCGGAACGATTGTCATGGGGCAGGAGGTGCGCATTGATACGGTGGCTGTAGCGCATGGCAATATCACCATCAGCGTATCGGAAAATCCTCAAGTATCGCAACCGAGTGCTTTTTCTGGAGGAAAGACATCAACGGTGGATCGCACCAGTGTTGATGTGCAGGAAGAAGATGCCAAGCTGGTGGTGTTACCCAAGCAGGTTTCCTTATCCGAGCTGGTTAGTGCCTTGAATGCAGTCGGTGCGACACCAAGTGATTTGATCGCGGTATTGCAAGCGATCAAGGCTGCAGGTGCATTGCATGCCGAACTGAGGACGATGTGATGGCTGTTGTTCTGAACAATGATGTTATAACTACTGCTGTTTTAATGAGCATAGGAGGTGTCAGGCATGGCTGATCTGGTTGAATATGTTATTGATGGCATCCTGAAACGGGAACAGATGCAGAAACAGGTTAAGCAAAAGCAGGTGAAGCAACAGCAGCAGGCGAATAGCACCAAGCCTAGCCCTGGAGCAGCTCCGTTTGCAAAATCGTTCAAAGCCAATTATGCCAGTTTGCACAGTGTCGGTACCCAGGCACCGGTACCGATTAAAGAGCGCGATGAGGCATTGTGGAAAGTTAGCCGTCAGCTTGAAGCGGTGTTTGTGCAGCAAATGATGTCCGAAATGCGTAAGACGGTGAATAAATCCGGTTTCATGCCGAGCGGTTATGCTGAAGATGTACATGCTTCGATGATGGATGATGCGATTGCTCAGGCCAGCGTTAAACGCAGTAATTTTGGCATTGCCGATAGTATTTATCGTCAGCTGGAAACGGCGAGTAACTACCGTAATGGCACCGCCTCTGGCTCGCTATCCAAATCAGAACAAATCGCAAGTGTTCAAGAAATTTCCAACACTGCCGATAGTTTAAAGATGAGCAGTAGTTTGGCCATGGAGGTACGTAAACATGCGAATTAACAGCTCAACAGGCCCAACGGGTATTCATAAAGCCGCCAGCGCTTCAAAAGGTAAGTCGAAGGGGAAAGCATCTGCTAGCGGCGGTGATTCGGTCAAAGTCAGTGATGCAATCAGTTTGCGCGAGAAGGCGTTGACCATGCTCAGTGATATGTCGGCGGTGCGTATGGAGCGCATTGAAGAGATTCGCGGTGCGCTGGAGGAAGGTAGTTTTAAAATGGATAGTCATAAAGTAGCCACCCAGATTGTCAGCAATGCTCTGGCGGAACGGTCATGGTAGTGCACCAGATTCCTACCCAGAAAACAGTCGATCTGCCAGAAAAAGCCTTGCAGCAGCTGCATATTATTTTGGAAAAAATGAATGTGTGTGCGCGTGAAATGGAAAAAATAACCCAAGCCGAATACGAAGCCATTCGTTTGCTCAATGCCGATCAGATTATGATTTTAAGTGATAATCGTATTACCGCCCATCAGTGCCTGGCACAGCTGGAACAGGAATGTCGTGATCTGTTGAAGCTGTATGATATTTCCAATGATTTATCCCTGTCGGTGGTGATTGATATGTATGCCGGTAAACAAGCGGCTGAGTTTCAGGCTTTGCGCCGGAACTTGTATGATCGCATGTTGAAGGTGGATCAGGATAGTCAGGATAATCGTTTGCGTTTGCATGCTGCGTACAATGTGTCTTCGAGCATTCTCGAAGGCTTGGGGCTGACCCAATCCGAGCAGACTTACAAACGCCGGACGACTGGATAAAAAAACCATGATTTTTGATAGCCTCAATATCGCCGCCAGCAGTCTGAAGGCTCAGCAGAAAGCCATTGACGTGGTTTCGCACAATATTTCCAACGTCAATACGCCGGGCTATTCAAGGCAGACTGCCAATATGGTGAGTGCGAGACCGGAAAAAATTGCCGGGCTGAGTTTGGGGCGCGGCGTGAATGTGGCCAGTGTGCAGCGTATTATCGATCCGATTATCGGGCAGGCACAGCTGAACAATGCATCGCAGTTATCATTCTGGACAACGGTGAATGGCGGTTTGAGTTCTGTAGAAAATGTGTTCGGTAGCTTGCAAAGTACAGGGCTCGCTTCAGCACTGGATGAGTTTTTCTTATCGTGGAAACAACTGGCCAATAATCCGCAGGATAATGGTCAACGGGTCAATGTGCGGGCAAAAAGTGGTACATTGATTGATAATCTGGCCAATATGCAGCAACAACTGCGTGATGTGCAGGGCAATACCGATAGCAATATCGATCAGAGTATTACCAAAGCCAACCAACTGCTGAATAATGTTGCCTCACTGACTGCTCAGATTAACAATCAGGAGACAGGTAGTACGATTGGTTCAGCCAATGATTTGCGTGATCAGCGTGATCAGACGGTGCGTGATTTGGCCAAATTGCTGCCAGTCAAGAGTATCACCACTGGTGATGGCTCGTTTATGTTGCAAACCGTCAATGGTGACTTGCTGGCGCAAGATGGTGTGGCGCGCCAATTGGCACGAGGCACGGCAAGCGGGAATACGTTTTCAACGGTTGTGATTGCAGGCACTGGATTGCCAGTGATCAATGCCGGTCAAGGTGGCTCGCTCGGTGGCATGCTAGAGTTGCGCGATACGAAACTGGCTGGTTACATCACGCAGCTGGATAGTATTTCAGCCAATTTAATCTTTTCAGTGAATCAGGTGCATGCCAGCAGTGCCAATACGGCGAAGCTGAGCACGGTGACTTCCGAGCAGTCCAGTAGTGCTGCATTGGCCTTGGATAACGCAGCTCAGAGCGCGCCGTTTGCGAATAAAATTCAGACCGGCAGCTTTAAAATTCATGTCTATGATGCCGCTGGTGTGCCTGTTACCGCCGGTGGTACGACGATTAATATTAGCGCAGGCACAACGAGCATGAACAATGTGGTAAGCAGCCTTAACGCTGTGGCCGGTATTACTGCATCGGTTGATGCAACCGGTCGTTTATCGATCAATGCTGCTGCAGGCCAGAGCTTTGCACTCTCCGGTGATAGCAGTAATTTTTTAGCGGCGTATGAAATAAATAACTTTTTTAGCGGTGGCGATACCGGATCAATGCGTTTATCGAGTGCTATTCAGGCCAGTGCCACTGCCATTAGTACAGGCAAGGCCGATCCGGCCACTTCAAGTATTCAGGCCGGTGATAATAGCAGCGCTTTGGCGATTTTAGCTTTGCAGAACACAGCCCTGAGTGTGGATGGCACGGCTTCATCGAGTTTGTTTGATCGCAGCACATCATTGTCCACTCAATACGGCTCGGATGTTGCGGTTTCCTTGCAACAAAAGTCCTACCGTAGTGTGGAAGCCACGTCGCTGGAGAGTCAGAGGCAGGCGGTATCGGGTGTGAATGTGGATGAGGAGTTGATTAACATGATTAAGTTTCAACGTGCTTATCAGGCATCAGCAAAAATTATTACGACGACAAACACCATGCTTGATTCCTTGATGGGGCTGATTCGATGAGTTGCCTGCATGAGAGCAATCAAAGCAATCCGAACAATTTTAATGAGTTGCACAAGTCAAGCAGAGCGCTGAGGAGGATGGCATGAGAATATCGACCAGCATGCTGTATAATAATTTACTTACCGGCATCAATAACCAACAGAATGTGCAAGATAAAGCGAACACCAAGATCGCTTCCGGCAAACGTTTTTTGACACCGGCCGAGTCCGGACTTGATTATAAAGTATCCTTGGATCTGCGGCATAGCCAAACCAATGTGCAGAGCAGCATTGATGCCATTGGCACGGTGGAATCGCGTTTGAATATCAGTCAGACCTTGCTCAATAGTATGAGTAATATCATCAAACGGGCAGAGGTCTTGGCGGTGCAACAGTCGTCGGGACAACTGAGTAACGCGGAACGGCAGTCTGCGCTGCAGGAAGCAACACATCTGGCCAATCAATTGCTTTCCGACAGCAATCAGCAGTGGCAAGGGCAAAGTCTGTTTGCCGGCACTGCGGTGGATCAAACTTCTTTTATTGATGATGGTAGCGGCACAGGCACCATTACGTACAATGGTAGTGCTCAGAATAGTGTGGTATCGGTTAGTTCCAATCAAACCGTGGTAAGTAATATTCGTGGTGATAATCCTGCTTTCTCTGCTGCATTTAATGCTATGCGGGATTTTAAAGCGGCGTTATCGAATAATGATCAAGTTGCTATTCAAGCAGCACTCGGGGCTTTGAACAGCGCTGGTAATGGCATGATCGATTTGACTGCTGATACGGGGGCGCGATTAAAAGCCATACAGATATCCAAAACATCGTTTGAAGATATGAAGCTGAGCCTGGATAAACAGCTGAACACCCATGAAGGGGTGGATATTCCTGCATTGGTATCTGAATTCCAGCAATCGACGATTGCACTAAAAGCTGCATATAGTCAGATATCCCAGATTAAGTCGCTTAGTCTGGTGAATTTCCTGCGTTAGGCATGGGATAAGTTAAGTGTTGGTTTTACGCCGGAAAATCGGGCAGGTCATTCAGATCAATGATGATATTCGTATCATTATTCAGGATGTGCAAAACGAACATATTGTACGCATTGGCATTGAGGCACCATCGGAGATTCCGGTGCATCGTATGGAAATATACAATCTTATTCAGGCAGAAAATAAATCTGCCGGAGGCGCAGAAGCATTAAAATGGTTACAAGGAGCAAGCCAACATGACAGCCCTAGCGATGAAGACAAACATGACTGAATCAGCGCACGATTATGCCGAAGCCTTTCATTTTCCCCAAGGTCTGGCGGGTTTTAGTGAGGCTAAAGAATACGGATTTATCTATGAAGGGCAGGGCGATATTATGTGCCTGCAATCGATTGATCAGCCGGAAGCCGCTTTTTTGATTACCCCATGGAATGAAAAGCGTCTTGGGGCTGCGCCAAGCTTATCGAGCGATCTGTGCGCCTGTCTGCAGGTTGATCAGGCCGAGGATGTTGTGTGGATGTTGGTGCTCAATCCTTTTGCAGATAAAGAGTGGGTAACGGCGAATTTAAAGGCTCCGATTGCGTTGAACTCACAATCCAAGCTCGGCCTGCAATGCATTCGACAGGAAGTAGATTTGGAAATTCGTTACCTCTGGATGCCGCAACCAGGCTGATTATTTGTTTTTTTAGGTGAGATAGCTGACAATTTGTAGTTCATCGTATTGTTCAGTTCACGATTAATTTTGTTTTATGATTTGCCACATAATGTGATGTGGATCACATTATAGTTTGAATCCCATGTCTATGTTACGTTTCTTATGCGTTAAAGTAGGATTGATGGGAGGCTATTATGATTGCCAAGCAGATAAAAAACACACCGGTTAAAGATGAAAAAAGAGAAACGAAAGCTGAAAGCAACGTTGTTCGCAGCGTGACAGTTCGAAGCGTGACACACAGTTTCCCGCGCCCATTGTTTTCAGCCAAATCATTAAGACAGTAGAAAATAGATTGGGTCACTAGAGATCGAACGGGCGCGCTTCGCCTAGCCTAAAGCAGTATTTAAGTATCGGGTAGAGTAGAGGGCAGGCAACGCCAACCCTCCCTCATCAAACCGTGCATACGGTTTTGATTCGGGGCATCCATGCCGCTCACCCTTCGGGCGCACTTGCGTGCGTCCAATCCGCTCATGCTCCATTGTCCCGTACACGGCTTTCCGATGTTCTTCATGCCAACGCTACGCCCTCTTCCAGGCAGCCGTCTTTGGAAGTTCAAACAGTCCACAACGCTCATATAGCACCTTATTGGGAAACCTCGTATATCCAAAGTAACGGACTTTTACCTTGCGACATTTGCGTAGATGAGTGCGCAAACGTTCCTCCGCATGCCATCTCACATCGCCAAACACTTTCGTGCTATTGGCGTAGTAAAAATAGCCTGACCAGCCGCGCAGCGTCTGATTGACTCGCTGAACGATTGCTGGAAGAGGAGTCGGTGTAAGGTTTCTCTGGGTTAGTTCGGTTAGTTTGGCTTTGATTTTCTTCACCGCCTTCTTTCCCAGCTGCACATGAGGATAGCTCTTGCCACTGTGAGGATCGAAATAACGCTGCATTATGGTGAAATTCGCGTCTGGCTTGAGAAGTCAGGTCAGCCGATTGGTGCCAATGATTTATGGATTGCAGCATATGCACGATCATTGCGGGGCTCAACGGCGCGGGGAAAACTACGTTTGCCTGAGAGATTTTGCCCAATGAAGCGGATTGTCCGGTATTTGTGAATGCGGATTTGATCGCAGCGGGGATTAGTCCATTTGATCCAGAGCGTGCCGCTTTTCGTGCGGGTCGGATCATGCTTGAGCAAATTCATGCTTTTTCCAAAAAAGGAGAGAGCTTTGCATTTGAGACTACATTGAGCGGTATCTCCTATCTACGTATGATTGAACATTGGCAAAAACAGAATTATATTGTCAAACTTATTTTTCTTAGTTTACCTACATCAGAGTTTGCTTTGGCACGCGTGCGTCAGCGGGTGATTGAAGGTGGTCATTATATACCTGATGATGTCGTGCGACGAAGGTTCCTCGCCGGAATACGTAACTTTGAAGAAAAGTATAAAGATAGGATTGATGAGTGGTTATTGTTTGATAACTCGGGAGAGCAACCAATCTTGCTTGATAAGGGAGTAACCATATGAAACAAGCCGAAGCCAGAAACACACATGCTAAAGATTCCGACTTGATGGCTGCTGAGGCTGCATTACGACGTGCTGCGCAACGTGCAAAGGAAAAAGCTGAAGCGCACGGTTTGAACGTTCTCGTTTATAAAAAAGAACAATCTAAATCAGAATGATTAAAATGATCGAGCCTTCAGGATTGGCAAGTGTTGAAGTATGTGTTCAATTGCATCGTCTTTGCGTACCTTTCGGAAAAATCATGATTTGCCTTGTGTGGCTGTGCCTGATGGAGGGTTCCCATTGAAAGAATCGAAACAAATGAAGACATCTGAGATCCGTCAAACGTTTCTCGATTACTTTGCCTCAAAGGGGCATGAAGTTGTGGAATCAAGTTCCTTGGTGCCGCATGGTGATCCAACATTGATGTTCACGAATGCGGGCATGGTGCAGTTTAAACATACTTTTTTGGGCAATGAAACGCGGGCTTATCAAACGGCAACGAGCAGTCAAAAATGTGTGCGTGCCGGTGGTAAGCATAATGATCTGGAAAATGTCGGGCATACGGCGCGTCATCACACCTTTTTTGAGATGCTGGGTAATTTTTCCTTTGGTGATTATTTCAAGAAAGAAGCGATTGATTATGCCTGGGAGTTTCTGACGGTTGAACTGGGGCTGGATAAAGATCGTTTGTTTGTCACTGTCTTTGAAGATGATGATGAAGCCTATGATTTCTGGGTGAATGGCGTGGGCATCGCCACAGATAAAATCGCTCGCATTGGTGCCAAAGATAACTTCTGGAGCATGGGTGATACCGGCCCCTGTGGGCCTTGTTCTGAAATATTTTATGATCATGGCGCTGATGTCTGGGGAGGCCCTCCGGGTACACCGGATGAAGAAGGTGATCGATTCGTTGAAATCTGGAATCTGGTATTCATGCAATATGATCGTGATGAAGAGGGTAATCTGAATCCGTTACCCAAACCCTCAGTCGATACCGGTATGGGGCTGGAGCGTGTGGCTGCAGTGTTGCAGGGCACGCATGACAATTACAATACTGATTTGTTTCAATCGCTGATTGAAGCGTCGTGCAAGGTGATTGGCATTCAACAGGGTCAGGGCACTGAATCGGATGTTTCCCTGCGTGTGCTGGCGGATCATTTGCGCTCGGTGTCGTTCTTGCTGGCTGATGGTGTATTGCCATCGAATGAAGGTCGTGGTTTTGTATTGCGTCGTATTTTGCGACGCGCTTGCCGTCATGGTCGTTTGTTGGGCATGCATGAAGCGTTTATGTATAAACTGGTACCGGCGCTGGTGGCTCAAATGGGCCGCCATTTTGCTGAGCTAATCGAAGCACAGGCCAATATCGTGCAAGTGATTCGCATTGAAGAAGAGCGTTTTATTAAAACTCTCGACAAAGGTTTGAAACTGGTGGAGCAGGCGGTCGCCGATGCAGGGCAGGGCGGCACGATCCCCGGTAAAACACTTTTTACCTTGTACGATACATTTGGTTTCCCTACCGATTTAACGGCTGATATTCTCAAAGGTCAGGATATTCATCTCGATATGGATGGCTTTGACGTGTGTATGGACGAGCAGCGTACCCGCGCCCGGGCGGCATGGGGCGGTAGTGGTGAATCGGCCTTGCCGAAAGCTGTGTTTGAACTGCGCGAGAAACATGGTGCGACTGAATTTTTGGGTTATACGACCTTGCAAGCTGATGGTGTGATTACCGGCCTGATTCAGGCGGAGCAGGCTGTCGAAAGTTTGGAGACAGGTGATGAGGCTTGGCTGATCACCAATCAAACCCCGTTTTATGCAGAGTCCGGTGGTCAGGCCGGTGATACGGGGTTGATCACAGTTGGTGATGCAAACTTTGCAGTGTCGGACACGAAGAAAGTGTTGTCCGATTTGTTTATTCACGTTGGGCGAGTCACACAAGGGACGTTTAGACTGAATGATACGGCCAATCTTGAAGTGACAGGTGATCGTCGTGATGCCATTCGTCGCAACCATACCGCGACCCATTTGATGCATGCAGTGTTGCGCGATGTGTTGGGTGATCATGTCAAGCAGGCAGGCTCATTGGTGAATGCGGAGCGTTTGCGTTTTGATTTCAGTCATCATCAGCCGGTCTCAGAAGCCGAGCGCGCCAACATCGAAGCAAAAGTGAATGCAGCGGTGTGGGCCAATGATGCGGTGGAAACGAAACTGATGACCCAGGATCAAGCGGTTGCTTCCGGTGCCATGGCCTTGTTTGGTGAAAAGTACGGTGATGAAGTACGTGTCATTTCGGCTGGATTTTCGACTGAACTCTGTGGTGGCACACATGTTTCACGCACCGGCGATATCGGCTTGTTTCGCATTGTGTCGGAAACAGGCATTGCCGCTGGAGTGCGCCGTATTGAAGCCATGACTGGTGCTGTTGCTTATCAATCTTATGTCGGCGATGCTGAGCTGTTGAATAGGATTGCAGGCACCATGAAAGTGCGCAGCTTTGAAGCGGTAGATGGCGTAACGAATTTGCAGAATAAACTCAAGGAAGCCGAGAAAGCATTGCAATCGCTCAAAGCCAAAGCGGCTACGGGCATACTCGATGAATTGATTGCCACAGCGGTGGATGTTGGCGGTATCAAGCTGCTCACAGCTGTTGTCAGTAATATCGCCGATATGCGTGATTTTATGGACAAAGCCAAGGGCAAACTCAAATCAGGGGTTATTGTGTTTGGCCAGGTTAAAGGCGAAAAAGTGCAATTGGTTGCCGGTGTCACCAAGGATTTAACCCAACAGTTCCATGCCGGTAATATCGTGCGTGCTACTGCCATCATCTGCGGTGGTAAAGGCGGAGGTAAACCGGATATGGCCATGGCCGGTGGCACAGAGCCCGGTAAATTAAACGAAGCCTTGGCAGCAGTTCCGGAGTTGGTGAAGGCTTGAATGACTCTCGATATGTCGATGAGGGGGTGTTCCATTGCATGATAAAAGAGCTGTAAATGCTTGATATTGTTCTTATTGGCATCATCTTTCTTGTTTTAGCTTTATGGTTTTTGCATGATCGCAATCAAAAGAAACGGATACAGGCTGACCGGCTTTCCGGGCAGCTGTTGCAGGATAGACTGGATGCCCAGAAGCTTGACTTGGACAAGCAATCTGAGGAGCTCACTGCGCAGCATATTGCTGCTGCGACCTTGAATGAGCGCCTGCATCAGGCTGAAACGCAGCGGGATGAATACAAACAGGCGATTGCGCTAAAAGAAGCGGGCATGGATGCATTGAAAGTGGAGTTGTCGGATTATAAATCGACGATCACTGAGCTGGAGACACGCATTGATGCAGAGCGCAAATCCGCTGGTGAGAAACTGGCCTTGCTGGACGAGGCCAAAACAACCCTGGCGAATGAATTCAAGCTGCTGGCCAATCAGATATTTGAAGCGAAGGGAAAAGTCCTGTCCGAGCAGAATAGAAACAGTCTGAATGAAGTTCTGCAGCCGATGCGTGAACAACTCGGTGATTTTCGCAAACGGGTGGATGAAATCCACAGCGATGAAAACAAGGAGCGGGCATCACTGCGGGAGCATTTAAGCCAGCTCAAAGATTTGAATCAGCAGATGAGTGCCGATGCGGTAAGTCTGACTCAGGCCTTGAAAGGGGAGAGTAAGGCGCAGGGCAATTGGGGCGAGATGATTCTCGAACGTATCCTTGAAACATCGGGTTTGCGAGAAGGGCAGGAATTTGCCCGCGAGCAATCGTTTACGGGAGAGGATGGTAAACGTCTGCGCCCGGATGTGGTGATTTATATGCCCGGTGACAAGCAGGTGATTATTGATTCAAAGGTATCGCTGACCGATTACGAACGGGCGATTTCAGCTAGCGATGATGCAACTCGAAAAACCGCTTTAACAGCGCACTGCCGCAGTTTAAAAACACATATTCAGAGCTTGTCGAACAAACGCTACGATCATTTGCCAAATGTGCATTCGCCCGATTATGTGTTGATGTTCATGCCCATTGAAGGGGCCTATCTGATGGCTATTGAAGCCGACTCGAGTATTTTTGAATCAGCTTTTGAGCAGCGCGTAGCTGTGGTGACACCTTCAACTTTGTATGCAACGCTAAAGCTTATCGAACAACTCTGGCGCTATGAGAGACAAAGTGAAAATGTGGTCAAGCTGATTGATCGGGCCGGTCTCTTGCATGATAAGATGGTTGATTTCGTCAAAGCGTTTGAAGAGGTTGGTAGTAGGCTGAATCAGGCACAGAATGCCTATGGTACGGCACTTGATCGCATCAAGTCGGGTCGGGGCAATGTCATCAGTCAGATTGCGACCTTGTCTGTGCTGGCGGGGAAAACCAAGAAAGAGCTGCCTAGCCATTTGCTGGAAGCGGCTGAGCTGCAAGAGAAACTCTGAGCAGGCTGCATCATCGTTGGAGGTGGGCATGTTTAAGCGGATATTGATTGTATGCATTGGAAATATTTGTCGTTCGCCATTGGCCGGAGCGATGCTGGCAAAGGGCTTGCCAAGGGTTGAGGTGACTTCAGCGGGTTTAAGTGCGCTGGTGGGTAAACCGGCCGATGCAAACATGCTGCGGATTGCACAGTCCTATGGTGTCGATTTGTCGCAGCACCGCGCCAAGCAGATAAACAATACATTGCTGGAAGCTGCTGATTTAACCTTTGTCATGGATCAGCAACAGAAACAGTTCTTGAACAAGCAGTATGCTCATTTGCATGGGCGTGTGCTTTTGCTCAGTCATTTTTCAGAGGCCGGTTTAAAAGGAGCCGATGTTGAAGATCCGTATCGACAAAACGAACAGGTATTTATTGAATGTGCTCGCCAGATTTCAATACACGTCGATGCCATTCATAAAACACTGTTTTCCTCCGCTCGTCATTAACTGAGACTTTCACAAAATGAATAATCAT
>CAYOTF010000001.1:29430-40824 GCA_964406805.1 uncultured Zetaproteobacteria bacterium
ACAGCAGCTAATACCCCAGATTCGGTGCCAGCCAGCGTTCGGCTTCATCCAGGCTCATGCCTTTGCGTTTGGCATAATTGCTTACTTGTTCCTTGTTGATTTTACCAACGGTGAAATAATGCGCTTGTGGATTGGCAAAATAGAGGCCGGAGACAGCGGCAGTAGGCAACATGGCGAAGGATTCGGTGATGGTCATGCCGATATTCTTTTGCACATCGAGCAACTGCCATAAGGTGCCTTTTTCGGTGTGTTCCGGGCAAGCAGGATAACCGGCAGCGGGGCGGATACCTTGATATTTCTCTTTGATCACTTGCTCATTGCTCAGTGATTCATCAGCGGCATAAGCCCAATAGTCCGCGCGTACATGCTTGTGCAGTAATTCAGCCAAGGCTTCAGCCAAACGATCAGCCAGCACTTTAATCATGATGGCGGTATAGTCATCCTGTTGCGCTTCAAAGGCCTTGGCTTTTTCTTCGGCTCCGAAAATACCGACGGCAAAAGCGCCAATATGATCGTCTGCACCGGATGTTTCCGAAGCAATAAAATCACTTAAACACAGGTTTGGCCGTGAATCTTTTTTATCCTGTTGCTGACGTACAAAGTGGAAACGACAACGTTCAGTTTTTCCTGTTTCATCATACACAATCACACTGTCATCATCTGTTGAAACGGCTTTGAACAGACCGAAGATTGCTTTGGCTGTGAACCAGTTTTCGGCAATGATTGTATCCAGCCAGCCTTGTGCTTCATCAAATAGTTTTTGAGCTTCTTTACCCTTGTGTGGATCATTCAAAATGCGCGGGTAAGCACCATTGAGTTCCCACGCACCAAAAAACGGTGTCCAGTCAATGAATTCGCGGATCTCATCCAGCGAAATATCGTTCAATACTTGCACACCGAGTTGTTGAGGGGCGCGGGCAAGATCGGCGGTGTTTAAGACTGTCCGGTTGGCACGCGCATCGGCAAGGCTCAACCAATTGGTTTGCTTTTGACGACCCAAATAACGTTCTCGCACGGCTTCATATTCTTGACGGGTCTTGGCTACGAAATCAGCGCGGTTTTTTTCCGAAATCAAATTCTGCGCCACACCGACTGCACGGGATGCATCTTTTACCCAGATGATCGGCTCATCATATTCCGGCAGGATTTTCACTGCCGTATGGGCTTTGGATGTGGTTGCACCACCGAGCATGATGGGTTTGGTGAAACCAAGGCGTTTCATTTCTTTGGCGATATGCACCATTTCATCGAGACTTGGTGTAATCAGACCCGAGAGACCAATGATATCGACATCATGTTTTTTAGCTTCTTCGAGGATGGTGGAGGTGGCCACCATCACACCCAGATCGATGACTTCGAAGTTATTGCATTGCAACACCACGCCCACGATATTTTTGCCAATGTCATGCACATCACCTTTGACCGTTGCCATCAGGATTTTGCCATTCGACAAACTAGCTCCTGCAGCTTTGCCCTCCTCAATATAAGGCATCAAATGAGCCACAGCTTTTTTCATCACGCGGGCTGATTTGACCACTTGCGGCAAAAACATTTTTCCTTCGCCAAACAAATCACCCACCACATTCATGCCATCCATCAATGGCCCTTCGATCACTTCAATCGGTGCATCAAAACTAAGTCGCGCTTCTTCGGTATCTTCCGTTACAAATGCATCAATACCTTTGACCAGCGCATGTTCGAGGCGTTTGGCAACGGGCAGTTTGCGCCATTCATCATCGGCCTTTTTGGCTTTGATGCCATCGCCACGGTAATTATCCGCAATATCCAACAAACGATCCGTCGCATCATCACGCCTGTTTTGCACCACATCTTCAACAGCTTCACGCAATTCATCCGGCAGATCATCATACACCGCCAGCTGAGCCGCATTGACGATGCCCATGTCCATACCCTGTTTGATGGCGTGGTACAGGAAAACGCTGTGAATGGCTTCACGCACCGGATTATTACCCCGGAACGAAAAAGAAACATTCGACACGCCGCCGGAAATCATGGCATGCGGCAGGTTTTTCTTAATCCAGCCCGTTGCCTCAATGAAATCGACAGCATAATTGTTGTGCTCTTCAATGCCGGTGGCGATGGCGAAGATATTCGGGTCAAAAATAATATCTTCGGGTGGAAAGCCACATTGTTCGGTCAATACCTTATAGGAACGAGCGCAAATCTGGGTTTTTCTGGCAAAGGTGTCGGCCTGTCCCTGTTCATCAAAGGCCATGATGATTGCTGCCGCACCGTATTTTCTGACCAGTTTGGCATGGTGAATAAAGGCTGCTTCACCCTCTTTGAGCGAAATGGAATTGACCACGCCCTTGCCCTGAATGCATTGCAGACCGGCTTCAATGATTTCCCATTTGGAGGAATCGATCATCACCGGTACTTTGGAAATATCCGGCTCGGAAGCGATTAAATTGAGAAAAGTCCGCATGGCGACCACACCATCAAGCATCGCTTCATCCATGTTGACATCAATGATTTGAGCACCGTTTTCAACCTGCTCACGGCAAACATCCAAAGCTGTGTCGTAATCACCTTCCATAACCAAGCGCTTGAATCTGGCTGAACCAGTGACATTGGCGCGCTCGCCCACATTCACAAACAAGGATGATTCATCGATATGCAGCGGCTCCAAGCCGGACAAACGGCATTGCACCTTAACATCGGGGATTTTGCGCGGCGCAACGCCGTCCACGGCCACGGCCATGGCCTGGATATGTTCAGGGCCTGTACCACAACAGCCACCGATAATGTTTAAAAAGCCCGATCTGGCCCATTCGCCGATTTCTGCAGCCATTTCTTCCGGCGTTTCATCATAACCACCAAAGGCATTGGGCAGGCCGGCATTGGGGTGTGCGTTAATGTAACACGCAGATGAGTTGGATAGTTCTTCAATATATTGGCGCAGTTCTCCTGCACCCAAGGCACAGTTCAAACCAATCGAAATGGGTTCAGCATGCGATAAGGAGTTGTAAAAAGCGGTAGCTGTCTGGCCGGATAAGGTGCGACCGGATGCATCGGTAATGGTGCCGGAAATCATGATCGGCAGTGTCGTGCCATGCTCTTCAAAAGCTTCTTTCACCGCAAACACAGCCGCTTTGGCATTGAGTACATCGAATACGGTTTCAATGAGAATAATATCGCTGCTGCCATCAATCAGCCCCTTGGTGGCGACTTTATATGTCTCGACCAGCTCCATAAACGTGACATTGCGAAATCCGGGATCATTGACGTCCGGTGAAATCGAAGCGGTGCGTGACGTAGGACCTACAACACCGGCTACAAAACGTGGTTTATCATCCGATGTGATCGCATCACAGGCTTGGCGCGCTAATTTAGCCCCTTGCACATTCAACTCATAAACCAGCTCTTCCATGCCATAATCGGCCATCGAGGCGGCATTGGCGTTGAATGTGTTGGTTTCAAGAATATCCGCACCTGCATTCAAATAAGCGCTATGAATTTCCTTAATAATGTGAGGCTGCGTGAGTGATAATAAGTCATTATTACCCTTAAGCTCGGAAGGCCAATCGGCAAAACGTTCGCCGCGATAATCGGCTTCGTCCAACTTATAAGCCTGAATCATCGTGCCCATGGCACCATCTAGAATAAGGATGCGCTTTTGCATCTGAGTGATTAAACGATCAGTTTGTTTCATGGCGGTGAATCTAGCAGCACTTGGGCGAGGTAGAAACGCTATATTGTTGGGCATGGACGCAGCGCTTTGAGCTCGCTAAGGTGCGCCTCGTTTTAGGTGCCTGATGATTGATTGATCTAGGGTGAAACGGGAAGTCCGGTGCGTTTTTGCCACATGCAAAACAATTCCGGCGCAGCCCCCGCTACTGTAGACCTGACGATGCTGTTTGTACGTCACTGGAGTTTTTAACAACGCCGGGAAGACAAAACAGCAGAGGATGAGGGTAAGCCAGGAGACCGGCCTGAAACAAAGGAACCTGCGGGTTCCAGACAGGATAGTCTCGGAGGGAGGCTGGTCGTGTTTGGTTTGGCCGCATTCTTTTCTATGAATACTGGCAAAAGCAATGCGTCTTCTTATCTCCGAACTTCGCCTGATCAATATTATGCACGGCGGGTGCACTGGAGAACAAGTGAATAAAACGATACACAGGAAAAATAGAAATATAAGCATGGCTTTAGCTGCCATGTTGCTGGCTTGGCCGGCTCAGGCGGCGGAGCAATTGCCAGAGATGGTGATTACAGCCGATCGCATCGGGCAGAATGAAGCCTCGGTCAGTGCGGATGTCACTGTCATTGATCAGCAACAAATAGAGAAATCGCAGGCAGCTACGGTGGTTGAGTTGCTTCGATCACAAGCAGGTGTCGATGTTGCTGCATCGGGTGGGCCGGGTAAGGCAACATCCGTCTTTTTGCGTGGTGGTAACAGTGGCCACACACTGGTACTGATTGATGGGGTGCGGGTTGGTTCGGCAACCTTGGGCAGTTTTGATTGGGGTAATTTATCGGCGGCTGACATTGAACGCATTGAAATTGTGCGTGGCCCTCAGTCCTCCTTGTATGGCGCGGATGCCATGGGCGGTGTGATTCAGATTTTCACACGCAGGGGAAAACAAGGGACTCAGGTACGAGTAAGCAGTGAAGCGGGATCGTATGGTACGTCTTCCGGAACCATGAGTGTGACCGGTCAAACCGAGTCTGACGTTTCCTATGCTCTAAGTGTGAACGGCTTGCGTACCGGCGGTATTTCTGCCGCAGCCAAGGGCACGGAGTTGGACCCTTATCGTCAGTTTACAGTGTCCGGTCGTGTTGGTTTGCCAGTGGGTGATGGTGAACTGGAATTGATTGCCAGGAATGTTGATGGTAAAAATGGTTTGGATGGTGGTTTCCCTTTTGGAGATGTGGTGAATTTCATCAGCAATACCAAGCAATCTGTTGGCAGTGCCAAATTAACCTATCCGCTTAGCGACTGGCTTGAAAGCAGCCTGCAATTATCCCGTTCCCTCGATGAAGTGATTGGCCATGATCCGGCCGGGGGCTTCAATAATTCAGACTTCCGTACCCGCATTGATCAGCTGACCTGGCAGAATCATATTGACCTGGATGCAGTGTCATTATTGGCCGGTTTGGATATGTATCGCAGCAAGGGAGTCAGCGGTAGTGCCAAACTGAATCGGAAAATCAACCAGACAGCAGGCTTTGCCGTGATGAGCTGGGGTGGAGACTGGATCGATGTGAATGCATCCTTGCGTTACGATGCCAATTCCACATCATCGAACCAGACGACATATAAGTTCGGTACAGCGCTGCACCCATTGGACGGTGTGAAAATCACTGCCAACTATGGCACGGGCTTTAAAGCACCTTCGATTAATGATTTGTTTTTCCCTTTTTTTGGAAATCCGAATTTGCAGGCTGAAAAAAGTAAAGGTTGGGATGCCGGTGTACATTACCAGTATAAATCCGATGATCTGAATGCGGCTTTTGATGTTGTGTGGTTTGATCAGCGTTATACGAATTTGATTATATTTCAGACGGCTCCAACCGTCTTTTTAGCTGCTCCTACAAACCTTGCCAAGGCACGCACCAAAGGTCTCGAACTATCGGCATCTTTAGCGTATGGGTCATCTTATATCCATGCGAATTGGACGTATTTGAATGCGAAAGACACAGCAACAGGTAGTTTGCTTGCACGCAGGGCAAAAGATTCGGGCAATGTAACTGTTGGTGCGACGTTGGCGGGACTCAATGCCGAAGTAACATGGCATGTGGTTGGCCCCCGTTTTTCTTCAGCCTTTAATCAGAAGCCGATGCAGGGTTATCAAAAGACCGATATTCGGGCAAGCTATGCGATCAATAAGCAGTGGAAGCTGACAGCGCGAGTCGATAACGTGGGGAATAAGAGCTATGAAGAAGTCTCCGGTTTCGGTGTGTTGGGTCGTGCCTGGTATGGCGGAGTGAGCAGCAGATTCTAATGTTCAAACGGGGTAATGTGCGATTGATGGCCGCAGCTGTTGCGGCTATCAGTCTGCATGCCCTGATCTTATGGTCATTGCCATCGTTTGAAGCGATGAAGATAGGCAATGAGCAAGGGGTGTTGCAGTTGGAACTGATGGCGCAACAGTCGGTTTCAGATAAGTTCGTTTCAGACAAGTCGGTTTCAAATAAACCGGTTTCAGATAAACGGCCAAGTTCTATCCCTTCGAAGAGCACACGTTCAGCTACGGTAGAAAACGTCGCCACAGCCGTGGAAATAAAACAACAGCCTGCCAACGAGAGCAAGCAGCAGCGTGTATCCAATGCCTTGCCCGCTGCATTACCGATCCAACCTTCTCCCATCATTGTAACAAAAGCATCTGAGCACAAAGCTGTGTTTGCGCCAGCGAGTAAGGCAGTCGAAACAGCATCCACCAAGCCGAAAAACATTGCACCGAATATCGATGTTGCAACGAAAGAAAGTAAATCATTAGCCGACCAGAACCTTCTATCCGATCAGAATCCGATCTCCAATTCGATCTCTAATCCGATCTCCAATAAAAGTCTGAATACACCAACGCAGGCCGATTCGGCATCCAATGCGCGCGCTATAAATGCTGTGCCTGAATCAGTTCAGACACGTATTCTGGCCGAGGTGCATTATCCGCGTCAGGCCAGACGGCATGGCTGGCAGGGCAAGGCGGAATTTCAGTTTGATGTGCAACAGCAGTCGATCCAGACGGTCACCTTGCTGGCCTCCACCGGTTACCCGATCCTCGATCGTGCGGCTCATCGCGGTTTGATTGCAGCTTCGCATGTAGCACTGTCCAATGGGCTTTATCGCATGCCTGTGGTGTTCCGTTTGCAATGAAATATTTGCGCTTCTTATACATTGCGCTGTGTTTATGGCCGGGCATGCTTTCAGCCGCTCCTTTTGAACGCATCCTTGCCTTGACTCCGCATGCCTGTGAAATGCTTTATGCGATTGGTGCATCGGAACAAATTGTGGCCGGTGTGTCGTATTGTGATTACCCAGCGGCAGCGAAAGCCTTGCCGCGTATCGGCAGTTATCAGGGCATCAATGTTGAGGCGGCACTGCGCTTAAAACCCGATGCTGCGATTGTCATGAATCGCCATGTTAAAGGTGTGGCACAGTTAGAGCAGATGGGGGTGCGGATTATTGTTTCCAATCCGGCTGACTTTGAGGCTGTATTTGAGGATATGTTAAGCATTGGGAAACTGACAGGACATAACAACGAAGCGGCTTTGCTGGTTCAAAAGCAGCGTTTGCGACTTGCGCAGGTGAGGCGCATCACGAAAGAACAGTTTGCTTCTACTGCCCATCCCCGAGTATTTTATGAATTATGGTATGATCCCATCATCACCGCCGGTGGCACAAGCTTTATTACGGCGCTGATTCAAGAGGCGGGGGGTAACAATATATTTGCCGATGTTGCCCTGGAAACACCGCATGTGAATGTCGAAGCGGTGATCAGAGCCAAGCCAGAGATCATTATTATCCCGCTTGAAAAGCGCAATATGAAAGAGCGGAAGGTTTTTTGGAAACATTGGCTGGGAGATAAAGGGGGGCTACGTTTTGCAGCGATTGATCCCGATTTATTGCATCGCCCCGGTCCGCGTTTGATTGAAGGACTCGAACTGCTGCAACAGGTGTTCATGCAGATCGGTGTAAAAGATCATGCACAAAACACCCCTTCGATTGATTTGGTAGAACACTAAGATGCGCTGGTGTTTGTTTTTATTGACCTTGGCAGCTGTTTTTTTGCTTGGCCTGGCTATGGGACAGCAGTGGATCAACCCATTTCACGCTAGCGGACAGGATGCCATCATTCTCTGGCAATTGCGGTTGCCCCGACTGCTGACCGCTTTTGCTGTCGGCGGCATGCTGGCTCTGGCCGGCGCATGGTTTCAGGTGTTACTCGGTAATCCGCTGGCTGAACCGTATGTGCTGGGTGTGGCGGGTTCTGCATCGGCCGGTGCGGTCACAGGACTGATGGTAATGCCGGATTCAGCCTGGGCGATGTCGGCCGGCGCGTTTGCCGGCGCCTGGGTGGGTATTGTGTGTGTGATGTTTTTTGCTCATCTGGGGGCCAATCGCATGCTGTTGGCCGGTGTGGTATTGGCTGCATTTTGGTCGGCGGTGTTGGCCTTGCTGCTGGCGTTATTGCCGGAGCAGGGCTTGTTTCGTGCTTTTTCATGGATGATGGGTGATTTGTCCCACTCCGATTTACCGATTCCGTTGTTATTGCTGGCCTGGGCGATTGCACTGGCTTGTGGTTTGTTGTTGTCGCGTTCGCTGGATACATTATTGCTGGGCGAGCGCCATGCCGAAGCGTTGGGCGTAAATGTAAAACAATTGCGGCAGCGTTTATTGTTGTTGGCTTCCGCAGTCACCGCCTTGGCAGTCACCGCTGCCGGCACGATTGGTTTTGTCGGTCTGGTGATCCCGCATTTGATGCGTTTGTTGTTTGGCTCCTTGCATAAAGCGGTACTACCCGCCTCGGCTATCGGTGGCGGGCTATTATTGATGCTGGCTGATTCGGCTGCGCGCACTGTGATTGCTCCGGCTGAACTGCCTGTCGGTATTCTCACCGCGATTATCGGTGTGCCGGTGTTTTTGTTTTTACTGTTGAGGCGAGCCTAGATGAGTGCGTTATTGAGGCTGACTGGTTTCGCTATTGAGCGTGCCGGAAGAACGTTGATCTCTGAATTGAGTTGCGCATTCCATGCGGGTGAAATTACTGTGGTTCTGGGGCCGAATGGAGCCGGGAAATCGAGTTTATTGTTGGCACTGAATGCGTTGATTCCTGCATCGGGAAACATCGAATTGCAGGGCAACGACTTGGCGGCATACAGTCGTAATGAACTGGCCGATACAATTGCGTGGCAAGGTAGCTTGCCACCGACAGAATTCGGTTTGACGGTTGAACAGCGTTTGCGCCTGGCTGTGCATGGAGAGGCTGTTTCGATTGAAGAGCAGGCAAGAACGATGGATGTGTCTGCGCTTATGTCACGCCCTTTGGGTGAGCTTTCGAGCGGAGAACGGCAACGTGTGGAGTTGGCTGCTTTGATGTTGCGTGACACACCGATCTGGTTGCTCGATGAACCAACTGCACACTTGGATTTGAAACATCAGATCAGCTGCATTCAAATGTTGAAAAAACAGGCGCAAGATGGGCGTGCAATTATCACGGTGTTGCATGATATTCAGCAGGCTCTGGCTATCGCGGATTTTGTGATTCTGATTGATGGCAAGGGAAGGGCTGAATATGGTGGTGCAAGCAGTTTCTTGAACAGTGTTAAACTGTCGCAGTTGTTTGATGCTCCAGTTGTTGAACAGCAAGCGGCGTTGATACCTAATTATGACATAACTCATGGGGGAGAAAAACAATGAAATCACGTGATAAACGGCAAGGTGTGGTGCTGGTGCATACCGGTGAGGGAAAAGGCAAATCATCATCGGCTTTCGGGGTGACATTTCGCGCCGCAGGCTGGGGCATGAACGTGTGTGTGATCCAGTTTATCAAGGGTAAGTGGAAAACAGGTGAAGAACGGGCTGCAAAAAACTTCGATAATATCGAATGGCATGCTCTCGGTGATGGCTTCACCTGGGATACCAAAAACCCGGAGCAGGATATTAAAACCAGCCGAGAGATCTGGGGCCTATGCAAAGAAAAAGTACGCTCGCAGGAATTTGATTTGATTGTGTTCGATGAGATCAATTATTGCAGTAGCTATGGCTGGATTAGTGGTGAGGAGATCGCCGCCTTTATTCGCGAGGAAAAGCCGGCCTGGATGCATCTGATCCTGACCGGTCGTGATGCAGCGGCAGCAGTAATAGAAGTTGCTGATACCGTTACCGAAATGAAAAAAATAAAACATGCTTATGAAGCCGATATTGCTGCCACGCAGGGTATCGAATTTTGACCTGATACGGTAAGCTGCTATGTTGACAATGGCATTGGAGATAACGCGTTGATGAATGGAAAGCAGAGAGATGAAATCCTGATCTGTCAGGCCGAGGGTGGTTCACTAAAAGCCGAAGCGCGCTTTGCAGATGAGCGCATGATGGTGGGGAATTTCTCGAACCATCAGCCTGTGGGTGCAAGATGAAGACTGGATTGGTGAGCCATGAATCACTGGTTTCATTGCGCAAAAATCATCCGGCCTGGCGTTTGTTGCGGGCGGATTCAGCGCCTTTGGTGGCAAGCTTTTTACACCGTGTATTTATTGTGCCGAATGTGCGAGAGATTGCGCAGGCAGATTTGCAGGAAGCCCTGGAAGATGAATTGTTTGCCTTGCGTGAACGCTTGGGCGATGAGAGTTATCCGCGTGCAGCGCATGAATATCTCAATGACTGGGCGGATAATGCACAGGGCTGGTTGCGTAAATTTTATCCGCCCAACTCCGATGAGCCGCATTATGATTTAACGCCGGCAACAGAAAAAGGTATTCGCTGGTTGGCCGGGCTGACAGAACGGAGCTTTATTGGTACCGAATCCAGATTGCTAACCCTGTTCGATTTGTTGCAGCAGATTGCCGAGGGGAGTGAAACAGATCCCAAACTGCGCATTGCCGAGCTGCGTAAAAAACGCCGTGAGATTGATGCTGAAATCAAACAAATCCAGGGCGGAGATATACCGTTGTTGGATGAAACAGCCATCAAGGATCGTTTCCAGCAATTTGTAATGATGGCGGGTGAGTTGCTGAGTGATTTTCGCGAGGTGGAGCAGAACTTTCGTCAATTGGATCGGCGTGTTCGTGAACGTATCGCTTTATGGGAAGGTGGTAAAGGCGCGTTATTGCAAGATATTCTCAACGAATGTGATGATATTACCGATTCCGATCAGGGTAAGAGCTTTCGTGCATTTTGGGACTTTTTGATGTCCAGTTCTCGGCAGGAGGAGTTAACCAGTCTGCTGGATAAAGTGATGGCGCTAACCCCTGTGGCTGAATCCAGACCCGATGCACGGTTGCGCCGGGTGCATTATGATTGGTTGAAAGCTGGCGAACATACCCAGCGCACGGTGGCGCAATTATCGAGTCAGTTGCGTCGTTTTCTCGATGATAAAGCATGGCTGGAAAACAAGCGAATCATGGAGATTTTGCGTAATATTAAAAGCAATGCCAGCGCCACGATGGATGCTCCACCGCAAGCCTTAGATATGCATATGGATGATATGAAACTGGATATTATATTGCCCATGGAGCGTCCTATGTATCAGCCGCCGTTGCAAAGTGTGATTGAGGCGGTGACGTTGGAAATGGGTGCGGAAGATGCCGATGCCGAAGCGCTGTTTGCACAGGTCGTGGTGGATAAAGGGCGTTTGAAACATGCCTTGGCGCAGGCTCTGCAACAGCAAAGCCAGATTTCGTTGGCTGAATTGTTACACACGCACCCCTTGCAAC
>CAYOTF010000002.1:0-20594 GCA_964406805.1 uncultured Zetaproteobacteria bacterium
CTGTGCCCAAGCGCCTGTGCCCACCTTGTGCCCATCCTGTGCCTATGAAAGTTAGTGCTTTGGAATTTCACCCGGCAAATCGACTCGTTGTGAAAAATATTCGTACCCAGGCCAAAATCAGTTTTCAACAAAATTGAACCGATGGTCAACCTAAATAGGCAGCTTGTGGAGCCTCAACCATCAGGGGTCGAATGACCATCGGGCATTGTTAATGCGCTCGATACGCTGATCCAGATAATATCGCTGTATCCATGTTATCGAGTTAAAATAATTCTCAATGGTCGTAAAGCGACTTGCATGACCAAGGAGTTTTGAAATTGGAACCAGGTCGGTTGATGTCGCCTGGCATTGTCGGTGCTGCCGCCATGATGATAGCCATGGCATTCCCCCAATAATCAATGCCAGCTTTTCCATCATCTCCTCCTGAAATAAGTGTGCACCTGGATCAAGGTCATGTACAACTTCACCAGAGAGAAAATCATTACAGAATTTTGAATCTACCAGCATAAAATATCGCAATAGCTGAAGTGATGCAAATCCATGACGTAATCCATGTAGCTTTTGTACTGTGGCCCCCTTTGATACCAATAATCGACCCACACGTTTACTGAGTGTGTCATTTTTCAACTGATAACCATCACCATCATGAATAATAAATTCATATCCATACGACTTGTTATCAGCGATGAGAGATAGAATTTTCTTGTAGTATGGCTGTGGTATCAACCACCCCCAGGGAACCGTTCGTCTACTCGAATCCAGCTTACTACGCCTAATGACCAATCGAGAGGCAGTTTGAAAATCATCAACACCGAGGTGGCATATCTCTTCACATCTTAACCCGCAAAAATATGCAAATACAATCGCGATCCATGTTATGGACCCTGGGGCCAGCGCCGCCAATATCTTTTCTATCTCAGAGGGAAAAATAACCGGGCATTCCGGATAATCTCTGCTGACTCGAAAACGATAATCATCGAAATTGACTTCCGGTATATCGGAAAACTCACCTTGCATATATGCGTATAAACTTCTCAGGTGCGTTATTGATTGGCGGCGACTGGATGTGGCGTAATCAACATCTGTTGCAACACTTTCCAGCAGTTCTTCCCATTCCTTTTGCTTGAGTTGGTCAAAACAAGCACCTCCAAGAAAAGGTACAACCCTGTTCGATAGCGTGGGCGTATATCCTCTAAAAGTAGAGATGGTTATATCTTTGGATTTATTTTGTCGCAAAAACCACTTGAGCCAACTCACAATCAGGTGCTCATTTCTTGATATGTTAGCCTTCTGGTCAGTTTCCTCTACCACTGATCGAATACCCTCCACTAATTGCTGTTTCGTTTTGAGTGTTTTATCCTTTTTATCAAATTCATCCAGCAATGATTGAATATCAGAAAGCAATCTAAATTCACCTTGTATATCTCCCCTGTTAAACATCCACCGCGTTGTCAGAATATTGCCTTTTGGAATCTGAGCACACCGTATTTTATTCCGCCCATTTGCAATAATAAAATAAGGAACTCCCAGCTCTTCCATACTTACCACGCTAATTTTTATCCAGAATGGTACGTTGAAAAAGTCAGGCATGTTTCTACTGGGAAATGTTTTGATCCATAGACCGGCAAGAAACTGTTCCAGGTCTTTTCTGCGTATCGTTTTTTTGTGCCCTTTGACCCTCCAGGCATCCGGAAATAAATATCCGTCATCCGGTGTTCTTTTTAATACAAACTTCAAACACGATGCTACATAATCAGATATGGGATAGCGCTTGTATACTATTGGTCTGGAAGTTTCTTTCCCGATTCTAATATCTATCGATGATATCTTGCCGATATGGATATGCTCTTTTTTCAACAGAGCCAGTTTACGGTCTGAAATTCCTGACAAGGCTGCATCCAAAGCTATTATAGCCAGCATCAAATTCGAAAACATCTCAGTTTTTGGTGTCTTAATATTTGGGCTCTTTTTTAGAAGTTCAACCAGCATCAGGTGGTAATCATCTATGCTGTGAATAAGCTCTTCCGTGCGCTCCAGCGACAAATATGGTCGAGGAAAAAAATTTACCGCAGGAAATTTTCTAACGGTCAGCCCTGCCAACCTCACCATGTTTTTCAACACATACGAAAGTGCTACATTCACTCGAAATAATTCGCGCCTTTTCTTTTGTGTTGGCCGATCAGATTCGGTTGTAATGCCCAGGTTCTTGTGGACTTTAGCAGTGAGCTTCTGATTCCAGCCACCTTTTTCGATTGAATATATTACTGGGTTGACAGCCTCCACCACATCCAAAATAAACGATGCATTCCCTGCCGGGTGATGTTTTTTGGCATCGGTACGAATATTATCAAGCGTATCACGTGCCAATTTAAGGTTAAATTTCAATGGGCACCTCAAGCTCTAACCATGAGACTACAGTTTTTTCCAGCGCCAGGTTTATATTGGCTGCTGCATCATCCCATTTTACTGGACTGGTAATATGCTCAGGTTCCATGCCAAAGTGACGGTGCCCTGAGAAGCAATCAATTAATAATTGTGTGGTCCCGTGATGGTGCAGTGCCGTTAAAACAAAATGCCGGAATCCATTCTTGATCCCATATAAATACCCTTCTCCGCACTGCTCTCCAACCAATCTATCAATATTTTCCGGAGAAACCTGTACCAATGCTTTTTCACCCTTATCGATCAGAAAAAAGGAATTGAATTCAACTTCAGCATGATAGCCTGACAGAATTTTACTTCGGATCATTTTGGGATGGATTTGCGAATGAACATACAAGACCTTATCCAACTTTTCGCACAGGGGATTTTTCCTGCTGTTAGTGAAAAGAACAGGTTTTTCTTCCGGGATAAACACACTTTGGCTTGCAAATGAAATATTATTGAATTTTGCTATCGGATCCCTGAGCGGTCTCTGTCCAACAGTTACGGCATAAAACCCATACAGGTATGCCATATAGGCATTCCAGTGATTTGCATTGCCATTTAACAGCTCGATTGAACGATGCGGGAAATTCTGTTGGATGGATTTAAAATGGTTACGCAATGCAATTAGCGTGGGCGTTTTTCTGGCTCCAGATTGCACTCGTTCCTGTAATGCATTTTCATTCATTTGAAATTGCATGCTGGTGAGAATCGATTCCATGCTTAGTTTTTCAAGAACTCCTTTCTCAAAGGCGTTAATCATTCTGTTGGTACACAGCCTTGAATGCGCAACCATCATTCAAAAGTTATCGATATTCTCACAACAGGATCGAGAGCTCGGTATCGCAGCAGCACTACTGCACGACCTGGGTAAAATCAAAACGATTGGCATCAATTTCTCCCGTCCTGAATTGGGGAAGGCCATTGATCATGAAGCTATTACGCTGGAGCTCTGCGCATCCGCACTGGCACAGCTTGATAGGGAACACCCTCAGCTTGGCATTGATTTACGTCATATTCTCACCTGTCGATCTATTAAACGCTGGGGCCATGAAGCAAAGCTCCCCATCGCTCATGCACTCCAGCTAGCAGATCGACTGAGTTCAGATAAAAGCCTTCATAGCAGTACAAAAAATAATACCGCATCGCATGCCCAACATCTAAACTTGGTATTTAATGGCTAGATTTAGATAGCGTAATTACTATCATTGTTGTGGCCGAGTTCCATCATCCACAAAGGAACTGGGATCATTACAAAAATGCTCAAGACTAATGTATGTTTCCTGCACTACTTTTGCAGTCGCTTTATTGATCGCTGTTGTCTCTGCTCTTTGTTTATCAATATCCACAGCAACAGTAGTTACGTCTAAAAAGTGAGCGCCATCAGCCTTCACATACAAGTGAATTTGGGCATTATAAGTGTGATTTTCCCTGGATAAGTTTATCTCAAAATTTATTATGCTTATTTGTTTGCAACGTGTCTGGGAAAATTTTGCAGAAGCTGCTTTCCACGCATCGCCGGGGAGATCCCTCTGCATAATGGACTCATCAGCAGTAAAATTCTTCTGCGCATGCAAACGTTCATACTTGCTGGCTGAATCAGGGCGGAATTGTTGATGGGATTCATCCGCCATGATGATATAATTAAATCCAGCCAGAAGCATAAATGCCAGCACCAAAATCATTGCATTGTATGATTTTTCATAAGTTCAGTCATGAACAAGACGAAATCTAAAGTTTGAACTGCTGAATTCAGGATCAATATTTTCTTTAGCAACACTGCGTAAAATTACGGAGTAAAAACCCTGATTTGGCCCTGAAATACCATGCACTTTAAAATATCCGGAAACTCTCACCATACCCGGATACCTTGTATTCAAATATAAATCGCCATCACTATTTTGGAATTTGAACTCCATGCCCAAGGGCTCACCAAGGGGAACATCAACCCCGCCAAGTTGATGCACACCCATCCATGGTGGGGATTCTTTGTGCGCAGAATTATTCCAGGCAAACAACTTGGCGCTTTCTGCTTCATCAAATGTTAAGTCGAGATGAAATATTTTTTCTTGATTCTTCCATATAAAATCTAAAAAAGGAGCATCGGTATAGCCTTTATATTCAGGAATATTCCTTTCGCTGGAACCAAACATGACCATGGATAGGGCAATGAACACCAACCCGACACTGAAAACAAAGATCGACAATTTTTCGTTAATGTTGGACTTTAACTTTGAATCCATCGCAGAGCACAAAGCTGTCATCCCGTGACTCGGCCACTATCATCTTTCTCGCTGCTCTCTTTTGATTCGATAGCGACACGCATCACAATACCCATCGCTGCCATCAAACCAACCCAGGCGAGGCCATCATAACTGACAACAAACAACGCAAGTTTATCAACGACAAAAGAGACTCCTGATACCAGAGCGATTTCCTGCATCAGAAAGAGTAGAGCCAGCGAAGTGATTCCCACGCATAGCGTGAATGCAAAACGGGAATGGGCTCGGCAGGTGATCATCACCATGCGTAAAATAAGCAAGGCTGCTATCACTATCGTCAAGCCAATCAGCATAACCCTATAATCATCTGTGAATTTCAAAAAATCATAACCATACTGAACAGTGGAGGACGGATCGAATAACCAATGCAGAATCCGTTTCTTTGCATAATCGTGCTGTACAAACCAAAACAACGGCAAAAACAATATCAAGCTTGCTATCTCCACAGCTAATAAGCGCCATTGCGAAGCCGCGATGGTGACTATGATGGTGACCAGCATTAACGCCACAACCGTCACCGCATCAAACTGCAAATAGGTAACAAGTGCAGGTACAGCAACTAGCAACATAGCAAAGGCAATCTCTTGCCAGCTAGAGTTCTTACGAGCGCTTAAATAATGCGCTAGAACTAACAACAGTGTCCACTGCATAATGCCCGCATATTGCAAATGAAAGACCCCTAAATCGACCTTCCACCAAATCCGCCAAATTACTATCATCAAAAGCAAGGTCACTACATACAAAGACCAACTTGCCCGCCGAATATAATTCAATGGCACAAAACAGAGCAGGATAAAACCCAACAACCCCGCTATCACAAAGCTCATCTGCCCAGTCCAAATCTCTGGATGAGCCTGTTCGGATGACATATACAGAGCACACAGGCCTACAATAGCTAGCCCCATCACACTGCAAAAGAATATCCAGTCCATATTTCGAATTGCTTTATCCATATCTTATTCCTTCACCGGAGCATCGTTGTTTTCCATTGTAAGCATCCTGTACTTCTTTAACTCAACAGGCTGCGTATCACTAATCCCATGGCTGCTATCCTCATCAGCACATCACGGCGACTCATGAAGAGTTCGGGCTAAATCGGATCTTCTCTTTTTCTCTGCCTTTAAAGCTTTAATCTCCTTGTTTATAGGCTCCAGCTTCTTTTTTTCGTCTGCCAATATATGATGTAAATCGTCAATTCGACCCTGGCTCATAGAAGGCAATTGATTAAACCAAAACTGACGATCATTCTCATTCATAGACTCAGTATTCAACATGAGCTGTATGAGCTCTGGATATTTATCCTGAATTTTACGATCAATTTTATACTGTATTCCACTTTGATTTACAGCCGGGTGAATTTGCTCTGCATGTCCTACATTTGTTTTCAACAAAACACTTACTACAAGCAGTGTACAGCCCAACCATTTTATAAATACTCTCAAAATATTCTCCTTTAAATATAACAATAACCTAGCGCGATGTGGATAGGTCACTATGGCATGACGATCCAGCCAAAAGAGTCATTCGCCATGACTACGTTTTGTATCATATTTCATACAACCACCCTCGATGTTCCGCTTGAGAACGCCTATAGAAACATGTTATTAATACGGCATGACGGATTCATGCCAATGAGGCTATTTGGTTCCTGTAATGGTGCAGAAGATTATTTCGTTTCAACCCATGCGATTCGGTATTGTATTTCGCCATGGCGATGATGCATGACATTCGCAAGAGATACTTTGACATATTCACCAACCGGAATGTCTTTCTGACTTTGGCCTTTATCACTTTCAACAAAACCTCTGGAGATCAACGATGCCTCAATAGCTGAAATTTCATCCCAACTACCATGCGCACATTGATGACCTTTATGATTCATGCATCACCTCAATACATCTTCAATGGGCTTCCCTTACAAGGCGAAAGCCAATAATAGCTTTACGCAGATCAGGTGAGTTCCAGTTGCGATTTGCTGATCGCAGATTTTTCACAAAATTGTTCCAGCTGCCACCCCGGTTTACTCGGTAGTGGCCTGAAGTCGGGCCAGCAGGATCTATTATGGTGCTATTCCGATAATAATTCTTATCATACCAATCCTCCACCCACTCCCATGCATTGCCGTGCATATCGTACAAACCCCATGCATTGGGTTGTTTGATGCCAACCGCATGGGCATATTTTGCACCCACATTATACGCATTTTCATCATACCAGGCATAACGACCCGCTACACTTTTGCTGTTGCCCCATGAGTAAACCGCTAGGCCACCTGCCCTGGCAGCATATTCCCATTCCGCCTCAGTCGGAAGACGATAGTGATTGCTTCTCTCTTTTTTATTCAGCCAGTGGATAAATGCCTGGGCATCGTTCCAGGATACTTTCGTTACAGCAGCTTGATCGCCGTGATTATTGTATCGTTTAAAATCATCATTCAACAAGTCACTACGGCTGGCTCCGGCAATGAACTGTTTGAATTGCCCCAGCGTCACTTCATACATTCCCATCTGAAATCCGCTGCTGATACGCACCTTGTGTTGCGGGGTTTCATTATCTTTCGCATCTTTATCGATACTGCCAGAGGAGCAGGCGGCACTAAGCTTACAGCTACCCATATAAAAAGTACCTGCGGATATGCCAACGAACTTCATGCCGATGGAATTGGTGGAATTGCTTCCAGTTGTATGGTCACTTGCCGCATGCGCCATCGCTATTTCAAGTGTTTCATGCTTCATCGGCACCGCAATCAAACCAAGCAACCCAACCCCTGTGCTCAACCAAAACAAGACCTTCATTAATTTATGCATTTTCCCTTCTCTTTATCCGAATATTATTATTTGCCACAACCACGATGCATCAAGGCTACCAACCATCGCTCGATCAGTAACACCGACACTAAGGTTGCCTCACAAGACGGAAACCAAGGCCGTTGCCGCGTTCGCTCGGCGAAAGATAACGACGGGCTGCCGACCGCAAACTCTTCGTACCATTGCTCCAGCCACCACCACGAACCACGCGGTACTGGTCATCACCACCAGCCCATGCAGAACCATCCGACGGTGCGCCACGATAACTATTATGCCAGTTATCATGTACCCACTCCCATACGTTACCCTGCATATCATACAGGCCAAATGCATTGGGCTTTTTGCCACCAACTGCTTGAGCATATTGTATTCCGACAGCATCTGTATTGACTTCATACCAAGTATAAGCGACTGCTTGGCTCTTGCCATAGCCCCATGGATAAATCGTATGACTACCTGCCCGCGCAGCATATTCCCACTCAGCCTCAGTTGGCAGGTGATAGTAATTACCACCCTCTTTTTTATTTAACCAGCCTATAAATGCCTGTGCGTCATGCCAGGAAACATGCATCAATGCCGCATTATCACCATGGCTGTTATTTTTCATAAACTCATCATTCAGCAGGTCGCCGCGATTGGCTCCAGCAATGAACTGTTTGAATTGTCCCAGCGTCACCTCATACATGCCTATCTGAAATGCATTGCTTATGCGCACCTTGTGTTGCGGGATTTCATCATCACTTGCATCATTATCAGCACAGCATCCAGATGAGCACGTCGTATGCTTAGGAGCCAGCCCCATACACAGCCGCTTATTATTCTCTTCTTTATCGGCTGCACTAAGCTTACAACTGCCCATATAAAAACTACCTGCAGGTATGCCAATAAATTTCATGCCTATCGAATTGGTAAAATTGCCACCGTTTGCCTGATAACTCACCGTAGCAGATTGCTCTGCCGCATGTGCCTCTATTATTTGGGGTATGCCTATAATCTGCATTACAACCAACATGACCAAGCCAGTCAGCCCAGCCCCAGTACTTAACCAAAACAAGGTTTTCATTATTAATTTATTCATTTTCCCTTCTCTTCATCAGGATATTATTTGCCACAACCACGATGCATCAAGGCACCAACCATCGCGCGATCAGCAGAACCGACACTAAGCTTGCCTCACAAGACGGAAACCTAAAGCGTTGCTACGATTGCTAGGCGACTCGGCATTGCGAAACGATGAGCGCAAAAACCATGTGGATCCAACCCAACTACCACCACGCATGACACGACTCCGTCCTGAACTCGAGCCACAGGGATCCGTCATACTTCCATGATGATAATAGTTCATATCATACCAATCCTGAATCCACTCCCATACATTGCCATGCATATCGTACAAACCCCATGCATTGGGCTTCTTACTGCCAACCGCATGGGCATAGTTTTCACCTACATCACAAGCATTTTGACAATACCAGGCATAATCACCCGCCAAGCTTTCATTATTCCCCCATGAGTAATTTGTGTTTTTGCCTACTTTGGCAGCGTATTCCCACTCCGCCTCAGTCGGAAGGCGATAATGCTTGCCGCCCTCTTTGGCATTCAGCCAATGGATAAATGTCTGGGCATCATGCCAGGATATTTCCGTTACAGCGGCACTATCGCCATGACTATTGTATTGCATAAAAAGATTATTCAACAAATCATCACGGCAGGCTCCGGCAATGAACTGTTTGAATTGCCCCAACGTTACTTCATACATGCCCATCTGAAAGCCCTTGCTGATATGCACTTTGTGTCGCGGAAATTCATAATCATCATCCGCATCACTCTTGCAGCTACCCATATAAAAACTGCCTGCGGATATGCCAACGAACTTCATGCCAATGGAATTGGTGAAATCGCATCCACTGTTTTCAGCGCGTTCACTTGTATTTTTCACTTTTCGCATACACCACCTCTGCTTCGGTATCCCCTTGGGGTCGCATCTCAATCAAAATATTGCCTAACGCCCGTTGTTTGTTTCATGTTTAAGATGGCATGACGAATTCATGCCAATGGTCAATATGGCATGGATGGATATAATCCTGCTCATTGGAATATTGGGAGGGGAAAATGAGTGATCAATCCTGGCGCAGTATTTTTGTTGGCCGTGAAGATGAATTGAAGCTATTGCATGATGCATGGGCTAAAGCCAAAGATGGCAATCCTCAATTTATTACCTTTCTGGCTGAAACCGGTGTTGGAAAAACACGGTTGATACAGCATTTTTATTCTGAGTTGACGAAAAAAGAAGACCCTGATCACTACTGGCCGGATAGCATGGATAGTGCTGCATCTTCACTGGCCATTAACCCGGAATTTCCCGAAACAAAAGAACAAGGGAAAATCCCATGGCTGTGGTGGGGGGTGCGCGCCAGTGACCCGGCAGGGCGCAACCAAGCAGAAAACTTTGGTTGTGCAGTTCAAGATGCACAGTGCAAGATAGAGGCTCATGCCATTTCGATTATTTTTAATCGCCAGAAAAAAACGCTTACCAAAGATATGTATATTGAAATGATCAAGCTGGGCTGCGATTCATTTGCAGATTGGGTGACGCTGGGCGTTATGAGTAAACTTTATGATGCATCTCAACTTATGCTGAAATATAAAGAAGAACGCAAGCGTCAGAAACAGGAACAACTTACAATTCATCAGATCACTGAACAGAAGAAAGCTGACCTCTCGGATACGGCCTTTGATTATGTAAGAACGATACTCGACAAAAAAGATAAAGATGCACCAACGGTTCCGGTGATTCTTATTCTGGATGATGCCCAATGGTTTGATCCGACTTCGCTCAGGTTTGTTGAATTGCTATGGCAAGCAGCCAGCAAAAATGGCTGGCCATTGCTGATTGTTGCCACACATTGGGTGCGTGAATGGAGACAATACGAAATGAAATTGAATGATGAAAAAATGAGTACGATCAGCTTTGACCAACAACCAATCAACCTCGCACACATGATTCAGCGAAATCCTCGTCTGTTTGATAGATGGGAACCTGTTGAGCTGCCAACCATTGATAGCAATCTTCTCCACGCTGTTCTAATGGAAGCTTTTTCTGGTTTAACCAAGAAGCAACAGCAAATAATTCTGGGGCATGTCGGTGGCAACCCGCAATATCTCGATGATCTCATCCGCTGGATTGAGAACAACCCACGTAAATTTTTTGGAACAAAAGATTGCACCATGCCGTTAACTGACGGTGGTGAAAAACACATCGATAATCTATTGAAGAGCGGGCACATGGCACTGGTTCGTGATCGCTTTGAAGCGCTTGAGGAAGATATGCGTGACCTCCTTGGCTTTGGCAGTTATCAGGGGATGTCTTTTATTGAACCACTTGTCGTGGAAGTGGTGAACCGTCTCTACAATGAGGATGATACTGATTGGCAAGGTCATTTCGGACATGCCATGCACCCTTATGCTGTGATTAGCCGCATTAGCGAAGCCACTGATGAATTCACCCAGCGTAATGTGTATCAAATAGCCAAAGAGCATTTGCATGATGGCGGTGATAAAAAGACTGAATTTTCTGAAATATTGTTATCTGTACTCTGTGAATGGTATGAATCTGGGAAAATAACCGAGCAATCACCATCTGAACAAGAGGCTTTGCTTGTACTACTGTGCCGAGAGATTTCTGATTTGCCTGAGTATGCAGATTTGCAAGTGCATGCGCAGATGAAATTGGTTGAACTCTATAATGAAAGTAACAGAGTATCGGATGCCGCCGAAATTGCTTTGAATATGGTGGATGAGATGCCCAAAAGTGGATGGCCGTTGAAACTGCTTTCATTTCCGCTGCAAATTCAGTTGGGTAACGCATTAATAGAGTTTTCTCATAATGATCTAGCAGCACAACTTTTAACAAATTTGTTACGACTCATGCATATAGAAAGTTCACAAGACTCTGCATGGAAAAACGATCTGGCAGCAGCCCACATGAACCGTGGAGTTCTATTCCAAAGGCAAAGCCATGCTTCCGAAGCGCTGGCAGATTACCAGGCCGCTATCGACATTCGGCAACAGTTACGCGATGAGATGGGTGCACAGTTCCCGCCTGCATGGAAAAACGATCTGGCCATGTGTTGTTATAATTTTGCTTTGTTTCTGGAATCATCGGATAAAGAAAAAGCTTGTTCGTTATTTTCGCAGGCATTTCAATTGGCGACTTCATTGCATGATGAATTTGGTGATGACATGCCATCGCAATGGATGCAGGTACTCGCGGTTTCAGAGGAAGCATGTAAAAGGTGCGGAGGGTGATGCATACAATTCACACTTCAGCAGAATCAAGTAGAGGAATGGCGAGCTGGTGGGGGTATTTGAAAGTTTTACATTCGCGTTTATTCGTGTCCATTCGCGGTTCAAGGCTTTTCCTGTTTGGTTCCGGCTATGCCGGGTTAGAACTTCATCGATTTCAGTTAAGCACAAGGCGAAACCCGGTAATATTGTATCCTGAATCAGGCGAGAGCCAGAAGCGGTGCGCCGAACGTGATTTACGTGCCGTAAAATCCCAACCCCTTAATGCGCTTTCACAGCCCTTAGAAATTAGAGTTGCATAATACTCATTTTACAAGTAATATTCATTTACTTGTTATCGAGGTACACATTATGCATCAGACTATTCGTACACCCACGCAGCTTGGGCACATATTACAGGGGCAGCGGAAATCTCTGACTCTTACTCAGGCAGAGCTTGGCGCTATGGCGGGGATTAGTCAGAAGCGGCAATCAGCCCTGGAGCTGGCTCCACAGCGTATCACGGTTGAGCGATTGTTGCTGCAACTATCAGCTTTGAATCTTGAGCTTGTGATTCAGGACAAAAATAGCAATCAAGCTGATTCACAGCAGGAATGGTGATGGGTCGCCTGTCCAAAACAAAGAAGCTCAATATCTGGATGAATGGCGAGCTGGTGGGGGCATGGTATGAACCATCACGTGGTGATGCGGAATTGCGCTATGAGACAAGCTGGTTGAACTCCCCAGCCTTTCGTCCTCTATCGCTTTCTTTGCCTGCTAATGCGATTAATCCGGTTGTTAAAGGGGGTAAAGTCACAGCCTTTTTTGATAACTTACTTCCAGATAGCGATGCCATACGCCGGCGTTTACAAATGAAATTCAGTGTGCCGGGAGCAAACGCCATTGATTTGATGGCTGCAATTGGCAGAGATTGTGTTGGTGCCATTCAACTCTTGCCAGAACATGAAACACCCCATGGGATTACAACAATCGAAGCGGAGCCGCTTACAGAGGCGGATATTGAGAGAGTATTATCCAACACCATCGCAACACCCGGTGCATTGGGGCAAGTTGATGTTGATGATTTTAGCATCTCGATTGCGGGAGCGCAGGAGAAGACAGCACTGCTATGGCATGAAAATCGCTGGTGTAGACCCCTTGGAGCCACACCCACAACGCATATATTCAAGCTGCCTATGGGACTTGTCGGCAACCGCATGGCGGATATGCGGACATCGGTGGAGAACGAGTGGTTATGCTCCCGTATTCTCAATGCCTATGGTATCGCAACAGCCCACAGCGAAATTCACCATTTCGGGGATCAGAAGTGCCTTGTGGTTGAACGTTTCGACAGAGCACTTCATTCCAGTGGTCAATATTGGCTGCGTTTGCCGCAGGAAGATTTTTGTCAGATAACTGGCACGCCTGCCTATCTCAAATATGAGGCGGATGGTGGCCCGGGCATGCAGACAATATCCGGCATTTTAGCGCAATCCGAGCATAGAGATCAGGATCTGAAAACATTTTTCAAAACGCAAACTCTATTCTGGATGTTACGAGCTACCGATGGGCATGCAAAGAATTTCAGTATTTTTCTGTTGGCAGGCGGCAGATATCACCTTACGCCTATGTATGATGTGCTTTCCGCTTGGCCGGTTATTGGCAATGGGCGCAATATGATCCCCAAACAGAAGGTGAAAATGGCTATGGCCTGGCTTGGAAAAAATCGTCATTACTTCGCTGATAGTATTGATAGGCGGCATTTCGATACCACTGCCATAAAGTGTGGCGTGGCACAGTATGCCGATGAAATCATTGATGAGATCATTGGACAGACCGCCAATGTGATTACAATGGTTGAAGCGGAATTAACAGATGACTTTCCTCCGGAACTGGCTGAACGCATACTGAAAGGACTACAGCAATCTGTGCATGATCTGTGAGCTACAAGGGTTTAACCCACATGATTTATAAATCACCGTAATAATTGAGCCGAACTTGATAGAGAGAGAATTTACAGCACATCAGTCTCTTATCCGCAAAATCTAAAGCAAAACGCACAAGATATTTTTTCAGGAGTGCTGCAAGACTATGATAAATATCAAAATACATATGTCCAAAAACGAACCACGAATGAACACGAATAGACACGAATAACGCCAAAACAATGCTTGAAGGTTTTACATTCGCGGTTCAAGGCTTTGCTTGTTTGGTTCCGGCTATGCCGGGTTAGGACTTCATTTATTTAGTTAAGCACAAGGCGAAACCCGGTAATATTGTAGCCTGAATCAGGCGAGAGCCAGAAGCGGTGCGCTGATCGTGATTCACGTGCCGTGAAATCCCAACTGCCACCCTTTAATATACGTTTTTTACAGTTTTCTGAAAGCCATGGCGAGCCATCAGTGGGTGCATGTTTATAGCTGTCATGCCGACAATCCTGAACCCATTCCACCACATTGCCATGCACCTGATAAAGCCCCCATGGGTTTGGCTTGAATGAATCAACTGGCATGGTTCTTTCTCTGTATTCACCAGCAGGCTTGTCCAATGTTCCATCATAATTTGCCAGTTTAGTGCTGATCGGTGCCGCAAAACTGAACCGTCCTGATGTGCCTGCTCGTGCTGCATATTCCCATTCGGCTTCTGATGGCAATCGGAAAGACATCTTTGTTTGCTGATTCAGTTTTGTGAGAAATAACTGAATATCATCCCAGCTTACACTATCAACAGGTAAGTTTTTTCCTCTGAACTCGCTTGGATTACTGCCCATCACCGATTTCCAGAGCTTTTGCGTTACTTCGTATTTCCCCATCCAGAAAGCCTTTTTGAATATTACTTTGTGCACAGGTGCTTCATCAGGGTTGCGAACCTTGTCATCAGAGCTACCCATCATAAATTCACCCACAGGAATCCTGACCATCTCGACTCCGGCAGAAATCCAAGTCACTGCAACGTTCCGAATCGCTTCTGGCTCTGAACAGCCATTCAGTCCACCGAAAACAACAACCATCACCAGCCATGATTTTAATTGATTTTTGAGATATAAAATTTCCAAATTAACGCACCGCCGTAATTTTTTCACCTGAATTCAGGTCAGATTAATCATGCAAACAAACCTGTTTTTTGTAGATTGTGGCGGGAGTGTCAATACAAATAGAGTGATGATATTTCCAGCCTCCCCTCTCTTTTTATGTATTACAACCATCATGAACAAGTCGAAACCCAATTCGCTTACGTCGGTCGTTATCATGGTGACACCCGATACGAAAAGCAGAGCGCATTTCCGCGCCATGTTGCCAATCACCACCACGAACAACGCGATAGTCACTTTCTACAGACAGGTTTGACAGATTCATGCCAATGCATGAACAGATACATTGGCAAACATTCGTCAAACAACTGGAATATGAATAAAAATCATTTATTTGAACAGCAACTCAAAACACTGGCCTGGCCGATCCAATGTTACTGGGCTAAATATTTCCCGATTAAAGTGATCACAACAGAGCCTATTGATGTCGCAGCTATGGATTATACACAGGTGTATATGCATCCAACGCTGACAAAGTTTCATGATGATGTGTTGTTTTGCATACTGGCACACGAGTGGGCGCACCGCATGGTGTCGCCAAAGTCTATTGATGCCGGTCATCGCATTATTGAAGCGGTGGCTGCTGCGCTGCATATTGATTTTGAGCTGGCGCAATTGCTATCTGATCCGGCCATTGAATTGATTGTGGATCGTTCAAACTGTGAAATAAAACTGTGGCATCACCGATATCAGGCAGGATTCATTGAAAGCTTCAGATTTTTTTCGGATGAGCTCAAAAGAACCAGTTTCGCATCCGCAAATATGGATTCAGAGATGCTTCAATTCCAGCAGATGATCATTGCACTGCGCATGGCCAATGTTTCTACAGATTCACTGCCTGCTTTTATTCGACATCAGGAAAAAAGTGTCAGAATCCTGATCGACCTTTTGTTTGAAGACTGGTATGGCAGTGCTGACCTTGAAGACAAAGATCATATCGGTAAAATTATTCGTTTTTCAAAAGCCTTTTATAAGGCACTGCCACAGGAGCTACTTGAACAACGGGCGCTTCTACACCAGTTGCTCAGCCAACTCAGTGATTTGATGGTTAACCTCGCTGATTATTCATCCCGGCATCAAGATGGAAAGAAAAATCATGCTATCGAAATTGCTGTTTCTGATAGCAATCACATAACACAGAACGAGGATAATCCAGTCGATATCCAATTGATGCGACAAGTAACCGACCATCTGCTAAAACAAGCACATCAAGCGCGCCAAATCTCTGGTCTGTGGCAGCCTGGTCACCCGTTTGCAAAGCTTGATTATAAACGCTCATTCCGCTGTTCGCCGACGTTGATTCCAGGCATGACCACCCGTCGGAATACAGACAGTTCCCGGATATCTCATCTTAAACCAGGCAAAAGACTTCGCTTATGTCTGATTGTCGATGACAGCGGCTCAATGGCTGGCGAGGAAGCAACTTTCGCGCGTAGCATCTGCGAAGGCATCAACCGATTTGCAGCCGTGAAAGATTTCCATATTGGGCTTATCACCTTTGGCAGTGAGATAGGAATCGCATACCCGCCTGAGCGCCGTTATTATCGACTGAGCAAAGCCCTGGCCGAACTGGATGGAACCCTAGGTGGCACCAACCTGCTGCCCGCCTTGCAGCGCCTATCCCAATATATCGAATCAGATCGCGATATCAGCCATGCTATGTTGATTACCGATGCATCATTTTCAGATTGGGAGCAATGCCAACAGCCCATCTCTGAAATACTTCACCAAATCAAGATCACTATCCTGCTTATTAACAGTGGTATTCCCGATCAGATATTGAAACCAATCAAGCAGCACCGCCATGCCATCAACATGTTCAAGGTGGATCCATCCGAAGCCACTGACATTGCCATCCTTGAGGAGCTCATCCGATGAATCAAATCAATCAGCGTTACAAACAACTCATGCAGGAAATTTTCAGCCATGAGTATCATGTGCCGGATCAAGCGCTTATTCCCATGCTCTCGGTGATTCCTGCCATCAAGAATGGCACAACCCTGCTGACCGGCACTTATGGTACCGGGAAAACCACCTTGATTGATGCCTATGCTCGCCGTTTTTTTGTGGATAACGGAGAACCCAGTCTGGGGCGGGTGCGTTGCCATCAGGAGCTTATGGATACAGACACACTCTATGCTGTGTCATTCTCTGATCCGGATGCGCCGGTGACACCACGCGAATTGCTTTATAAGCGATTCCGATATGTGAATGAATTGCCGCGCAGTAATCCTGCCTGGCAAAATGCACTGCTTTCGTTCTTTTCGGAAGGCGAAGTTACATTCAGGGATCAAACCTTTGCCGTGCCTGACGGCATCAATATCTGCGATAGAAATCCCGATGATATTGGCCAGGAGGGGGTGGTTCGCGCTGTGCTCGACCGTATGGATCATGAAGTGATTATCCCGGATCATAGCTATCGTCCGAGAGAGAGTAGGGTGGTAACAGCCTGTAAACCCTTCTCGACAATGGATATGGAAAAAGTCTGGCAGGCCGTAGCGCAGGTGAACATCAAGGATCTTGTATGGGATTATGCGCACATGCTGAATCACTATTTTTCAGCTTGTGTTCGCCCGAGAAGCATTTCCAACCGGCAGTACGAACTGCCGTGTGAATCATGCGCTCATAAGGCAGAAGTCTGCCAAAGCTTGAGAAACACGCCCGGACAAAGGGGGCTGAATTCAATGCTCCAGTTGGCTCGTGCTTTTGCCTGGTGGAACGAGCGCGATCATGTGTCACTGGATGATATCGAGCAGGCATTGCCCTACACCTATGCCCATCGGCTGGATTTCCACAGCGAGGTGTTCCGGCAATGGCCCAATCCTCAGGAGTATCTTCGCCAGTTTGTGATAGGCGGCCATATTGCTGCCAAAAAAGAGCGCTGGCTGGAAGCTGTCGAGGCAAAGCAGCAAGGGGATAACGATAAAATCCTGAAGATTGCCGGTGCGGCTGATGATCTGGTCATCGCCTGGTTATATGCCAGAAGCATGGCTACAGAAATATGACAACAGAAGCAACCGGGAAGGAGCAATAAATGGCCGATAGCAATCCTATTCAACTGATCAAGGATCTGAACTTTGGCAATGTTATCCAGCGAGATAACAGCGTGTTTATTGATATACCAGAATATCTCAATGTATCGCCAAATGGGCAGTTTATTGCAGTAGGTAATGCGAAAAACAGTTTTCTATTTGATCTAAAACACCCTGAATCAAGTTGGCAGAAATGCATGGCCATGGAAGCGGTTAATGAAGTTCTGCCGACGGATAGCGGGGGCTACTGGATTTCAAAATATGACGATGTGCAGTTCATCAATAAACACGGCGTGCAGGCATTAAAAATGAATCGTTCATGGGGTCACAATTTATGGGGCAATGATCACTGGTTATTGATGCATCATGAAAAGCAATTGAAATATATCAATACATCCGATTTCTTTATCCACGCAATTAAATTCAAGCACATGCTTCTGCATGCCTGGGAACATGGAGGCGGGTTGCGTTTGCTATCCGTATCCAGACGCAAAAAGAAACTATTTCTGTATGAATGGGATTGTGAGGGGAGCAAGCCCAAGCGAATCAGCACAATCAGCTACCAGCAGGATATTCAGCTCTCAAAAAAGGCTTACCCCCATTTTCACGCATGGCCTTTGGATGATAAAGCCGTACTGATCAAGTTTATACCATGGGCAATCACGGTCTCTGGCGATGGTAACATGAGCGTCAATGACGATCATGTAGCCTGGCATCCAGTCATGCCGCATCAAGCTTCGGAGGTGAACATCAGCAAAGCAAGGCTGGCAGAACTCACTGCCTGTTCTCTTGATCATGGGGTGGAGGCATCAAAAGGCTTTAGTCCGCATGAGAAACCATTTTTGATCACCACCCTGCTACAGAATGATTCAATCCACTTTATCACCACACAATGGCACAAACGCTTATCAATCCGCCATATTGATGCCTTAACGGATGAACATCTGAATACCTGTCTGGAGGATCATGATGTTGTGAGTATATTGCTGGCAAATAGTGAACGCTCGCTCGTCGGACTGCAGGAGAATTTGCCCGCATCGCTGATGCATATGCTCGAGGAAGTGATTACAGAATATCAATTCAAGCGATTACTGGATCAGCGGCGCAGTCAGATCAGTCGTCTGTTTGAACTCTATTTTCCAAAGATATTCAACCAACAGCTTGATCAAAGCAAAGAGTATCGACCTACATTTCTTGATTATATGTATAAAAACCTTCAGAGCATCAGCCTTCGCCCTTTGCTTATCCCTGTATTTTTTGAATCATTTGATGATGAATATGTGTTGTGCGATGATGACCAGGATTGGATAGAATCATCGATCAACATGCTGGTTCCGATCCTTCCCGAGTATATTAGAAACATCATTCCTGACAGACTGTTGAAAGATGCCCCGTCATTTTGCCAAGTGCTCACAGAAGTTGATCTCCCAACAGCAGACTTCCTGATTGAAAAAGCACCGGATCATCTCTTTGATTTCGAGACATTTATTTTCATACTGAATCATTTCCCTTCAATTGAAGACATCATGCTTGAAATTTTAATCCACAGAAGACACCTGTGGAGCGAGCATGATTCACTGGATACCGAGACCAGGTCAAGGCTTATCCATGCCCTTGAACATATATTTCATTGTGGAGTGGACTTCAACGAGATGCTGTTACCTATGGTGATTGCGCAGCAGTTGTTTATTCCGGAACATTTTGAACCGGAATATCTTGAGAAGCCCCATGCCCGGCTCATTTATATGCTCAGCAAACATGATATGTCTGTTTATGAAGTCGCTAAATTTCTGGCTGCTCAAACAGCCAGTGGAGACACGTTTGAGGCTGATATTATCGAACCCGAAATAGAAATCGTTCAATCCAGACGACTCATCCCCTCTATTATCCTCACCATGCTGGAATTATCGAATGCACGGGGACTCAATGACCTTCTCATTACCCTCGAAATATGTCCTGTCGTCGCGGGGTGCATGCTAAATGCCGGAGACCCCCGGTTTGAAGATAGAAGTTTTGTCATTGCATCCATTTGGAATCAACGCGTCGGCCTGGATGAGAGCAGCCAGTGGGCCTTTGCCGTGATACTGCTGTCAGCCATCAATCGTTGTTTGAGCCATCATGAGATTGCATCCTTGTTCACCGACTATGCACACGGAAGCAGCCACGCATGTTTGACAGAAGAGGCGGCACTATTGCAAAAGAACAGCCCCAAAGCATTACTGCCTGTTGAAGAAATGCTTGCCTGCCTTTCTTCTGAAACAGGTATGAATGAAGCGCATAAAAAAATATCGACAGCCATGTTAAAACATTGGGAGGATGATTAAGCTGAAAACCCTGCCCGGCAGGATCATTGCCGCACCAAGGTAGCAATTGGCCGCCAGTAAACCTTGCAATCAGCCGCTATCAAAATTAACAATCATCCAGCTTGTAACAAGTAATATCCAAGCGTAGGGTTTGGATATGAATGGTTTAGAGCGAAATCGGACTCCCGGTCGATTCATCAGCAACCTTCTTTCATAACGTTCATCGCAGATGATGCCACCGCCGCTATAGCGGCGGCTTAACCTGTTCAAAATAGTCTGCAAAAGATGCTTTGACCATCTTCTCAGCAAAGGCAATGTGTTTATCAGACAGGGATTCAAACAATTTGCGTTTCTTCTTGGATAAGCTCCCA
>CAYOTF010000002.1:20620-24446 GCA_964406805.1 uncultured Zetaproteobacteria bacterium
AAGGTTAAATCCTTATCTGGCATATTGTACGCATCATCAATCATGCGCTTGGCCTCATCAAAGGCTCGCAGATATTCCAGCTCTTGTGGTAAGCGAAGCCCTACAAACTGCTCAATACATTGGTATATAAACTCTGCCTGCTCGGTCGCATCGGCATAGCGATATAGATCAGATGTATCATTGATCAGTTGAACATTATAATCGGCGCTGACGATCCATTCCGAACGCTGAAGAATCGGAGCTGAAAGCTTCTCCAGCGAAGCAATGTATGCATCAATATTTTCGAGTAACTCGGATGAAACAGGCACTTTTCCCAGCTGATGCAATATAAATCGATGAATACGCCCGTTTCCATCTGAGAATGGGTGAATGATAATAAACCCATAGGCCAATGCCGTCGCCGCTGCTATAGGGTGCCTGTCAAACATGCGGGAATAGGCTTCAAACCATGCGTTCATCAGTGATCCCAGAGCATCGGGATGCGCGCTGATATGTTCAGGTAAAGGCGTGGCATCCGGAAGGCGGTTACCAATCCAGCCAAAATCTTTTCGCCAACCACAATCAGGAAGAGAAACAAGTTGCTTTTGCATCTCAAACAGCTTGGCATCATCAAGCCGCGATCCCATAAAGGCACGCACGGTTTTCATCCAGCGAACAGCACGGTTATCAAATTTTTCCTTTTCAATTTCAAAGCTTTTTTGGGAATCTTTGGTCAGTAAAAAAGACTCAGCCCTACCAATCATGGCATGATTGGAATAAACATCGTGCATTTGCTTATGCAAGCCTTTGGCATCAAACGATTTCATAGCTGCTGTTTTACGAATGAGCCAACAAAAGCCAGCCACCCCCGGCATATTGTTGCGCACTTTATGGCGTTGTGAGTTGATTTTATCTGCGGTGTAATAGGCATTCTCATTCAGCGCATCAACATATTTGAATTTGGTATCGGCATCTGGAAGGTTTAATGTTTTACCCGTCAGCCATTCATAAAAGAACCATGCCCGGCGCGTCTGCAAGCCTTGAGGGTTCGCAGAAATCCACTGCTCAAGTTCTTTAGGCTCGCAGACGTTGAATAATGCCTTGAGAATACCAAGATTCAGATTTTCATGTTTAAGTGCAAAAAGAAGATGCCCTGCCAAAGTATCTTCCGGCTGGTATTGTGGGCGGAAAATGCGATGATCAGGATGCCTTGCCCCACCAATCTTTGAAACAGGCTTGGGGGAATCAATATCCAGATGATATGTTTGTTTTAACCATGCATAGCCGCAATAATGTACGCTCATGCGCAAAACCTTACGCTATTTTGAATAATAAAACAAAAATTAACGCCAATTGCAAAACTTTGGGTGGATGAGCAGCAATCCCACGTTGAGTCTGTTTTTGGGGTGGAATGAGATGCATGGTGGTTCCATGGATCGACAACCAACTCGGAAACAGGCCAACGTGGGGAAGCTGATCGCCGCTCATGGGTTTTGCAATTGGCTCTATATCCCAACATCATTCATCACCTGCAAGAATGCATAACTCGATGCTTGTGGACGTGCAATAATGAGCGCCCTAATATGGGCATTGGCGATATAACTGCTTCTGCAATAACAGGCTTTTCAGTATCAAAAAGGGTACACAACACACAATATAGTCATTCAAGTATTGATTTACCCCTATAGTCATTCCCACGAAGGTGGGAATCCATGTTTTTTTAAGGCATAAGCTTGAGTGGATGCCCGATAGAAGCATTCGGGCATGACGGTAAATCAATTCATGATACACAATAGCATTTATGTTGAACGAGGATCATTAACCATGGCACTACCTGGAAAGAAAAAGAAATCTATATCCAAGGCGGATATTCGTTTATTGGAAGTCAGGCGTGCTGAGCGGGCGCTTCATCTGTTTACCAACCGTGATGACGAACGTGATATTCTCAAACAGTTCTTTCAAACGATTAGTGAGGACGGAGCAGAACTTGAAAAGCCTGTATTAAGTTTTTGGGGTGTCGGTGGCATCGGAAAAAGCTCATTGCTGAAACGCGTGTGGCAAGAATTCCAGGAATCGAACCCTGAATCCCAGATGAAACTTATCCATTTGGATCTGGATGCAAGCAAATATGAAACGATTGCACCCATCGAAATATTCTGGCGATTAAGGCTTATGATTCATGAACAGGCCAGAGTGCCATTTCATCTGTTTGATCTGCTTTATCTGAAGTATAAAGAACTCAACAACGAGCCTGTAGATTTAAAAACAAGCCCGATCATGAGTTCACTGGAATCGTTGGCTGGCGGAAGTGAAATGGCGGCATCATTTATTGATAGCATTGCTGATGTAGCTAACGCATCACAGGTCGGAACAATCCTTGGCAAGGGACTAAATTATTTCTTTGGCAAAAAGAAACAGAGAAATATCGCTAAACAGTTCAACATCAATCTCGCCACATTTTACAACCTTGATATGAAAGAACTGGAAAGCCTGATGCCCAGAGTATTTACTGAAGAGCTGGGCTTATCGCTGGTGGATGTCAGAAACAAATGGTATCACAGGGACATCACCCTCAAAGGCATAGTGGACTACCACCCCACCTTGTGCATTGCGCTGGATGGTTATGAGCGTATCTCAAAACAAGTGGAAAAGGTGCTGGTTGAATCACTGATCTTGCCGTGCTTTGAAAATGATGCGTATTACCCGCATGTTGGTTTTCTGTTTCTTGGCCGGGAGATGCTGGACTGGTCAGCACACCAGGATGCCTTAGAAGAGATTGCCGAAGATCAAACATGGGAAACCTATATTGATTCGCACCGTTTGGGTGGCTTGAATCGCGATTATGCCGATCAGTTTCTGGATACGGCCATCAGCCTGTATAAAAAAGAGGGGCATGATGCATGGGCCTCAACCATTGCAGCAAACCGCAATCAAATGATCGCAACGACCGAAGAAGAGAGTGCTGACGGTCAGGATTATTATCATCCTTTTTATTTGGATCTGTGTCTTGAAATGGTCGAGAAACAAGGTGCCGATTTTAATCCGGATATTCATTTGGGAAAAACACCGAAAGAGCTGATGCAGCGCTTCCTTAAATATTTAGACCCAGCCAGCCGCGAGTGGCATTGGGCATTCGCGTTGGCAAATGAATTTGATGAAGGACTGTTTGAATATCTGGTGGATACAAAATCCATTTCCGGCAATTTACAACGTTTCCACCGCTTTGTTTTAGAACATTCATATATCACCCCTCAACCAGATACAGACTCTTACAAGTTTCACAGGCTTATGCAGGAATCACTAATTGCAGATATTGCATCGAAGGATCAAATCAACCGCACGGTATTGGAAAAAAGTGTCGTCAATAAATTATGTGATTTTTATGATTCAAAGTTTACAGATCGAACACTCGAATCACTTACTTCGGATGATGTAGAATATTATGAGCGAGCCAATGCCATGTTGATGACATCGGTTAAAGCCAATGTGTTGAGCTTGAAGGATGCTTATCATAAAAGCCGAGCATGGGATAAGCCATTTGATGCGGCATTCTTTTCTGTAAGAACAGAATGGCAACGAGAATGGATCTCACTACATAAACAAACATTGGGTAGTAAACACCCCGGTGTTGCTTCAAGCCTGAATAATCTGGCATTGGTTTTAGATGCACAGGGGCAATATGAAGAGGCGGAAACACTACATCGCGAATCGTTGGCGATGATGCGTGAACTGCTGGGTGATCAACACCCTGATGTTGCATCAAGCCTGAATAATCTGGCATCGGTTTTAAAAGCACAGGGGCAATATGAAGAGGCGGAAACACTACATCGCGAATCGTTGGCGATGA
>CAYOTF010000002.1:24546-36891 GCA_964406805.1 uncultured Zetaproteobacteria bacterium
CTGAATAATCTGGCATCGGTTTTAAAAGCACAGGGGCAATATGAAGAGGCGGAAAAATTATTGCGTGATTTTCTGCCCCCGACCACCTAAAAACACAACTGCTTGATTGCAAGGCTTGCCACCCTCGGCATGTGACACTACAATAAAGTCATGTGTCAGAATATAGTGAGGTGAAAAATGTTGAGTTCGGATATTTTCTCTGCAATAGGTGATCCTCACCTTACGCAAAAAGCAAGGCAGGTTGGCTTGTCGGCACTGATTCGCTCTGGGCTGCCGCCGAAAAGCGCATTCTCTATTCAAAAGACGATTGGAGCCTCGAATCAGGCTTTGGAAAAGATTATCGGGATTTCATATCGAACCTTGTTGCGGCATGTTGAGAAAAGCAACAACCTCTCGCCAGTCGCCTCGGATCGAATTGTACGGTTTCTGAGTGTACTTCATGATGCTAGCAAAACCATGGGGACTGTTGAGGATGGGGTGGCCTGGATGAATCGCCCATGCAAGCCGCTTGGCGATCAAAAGCCTGTTGAGATGCTGGATACCGTTGCGGGAACCAGCGAAGTTGTCGATATACTTGGCAGGATTCGCCATGGCGTATTTAGTTGATTACAGCCTGGCGAATGACAAGAGCGGACTATCAAGCGACAGCAATGGATGGTGAAGGCGCGTTTCTATTTGGAGGGCGCTGGAATAGGCCGGGTACCCGAATGGTTTATCTGGCCGAATCAAAATCGCTGGCGGCCATGGAAATCATAGTGCATGTGGATCGCTCGCTGCTTTCCATTCCATATATTGCCATTCCGGTAACATTTACTGACAATCTATTGCATCAATTACATCCCCTGCCTCAAGAGTGGAATAATATGGTTGCGCCAACCTCCACGATGCAGGCTGGTGATAATTGGGTTAAATCTCAGCTTTCTCCTCTGCTTCAGGTTCCATCTGTTGTGGTTCCTGGCGAGAATAACTACCTTCTTAACCCAACCCATCCTGCCATACAAGATGTGCAAACCGGCAATCCGGAGCCTTTCACCTTTGATCTGCGCCTTGCATGAATGGCTATGATTTTTCGTAGATGATCGGATATGAATCATTCCCTTCTTATCCCAATCTCAACGTGATTGATTGCCCTCCACGAACTGTAGATGAGGCACTGCCACCTGAACGTTTGGCAGAAATACTGTAAGCATCATTTGAAGGGAGTTCGAAAGAAATTTCACCACTGTGTTGATCAGTGAATCCGCGTGATTTACCTCCGCAGGTCACCTCTGCCTTGATTGCTTTACCATCTCTATTTACGGTTTTTACCGTTGTATAATATGACATGATTTTTTCTCCTTGATCCAAATAGCTGAATGATTGGAAACGAAAACATTATTTTACTCATTTAGAGTAATTTTCTTTCATCCACTCATACGCATTGTTGCAGCCAGCGTTTTCCATCTCCTGTACAAGTATGCGAAACCCAGTTCCATAAACATCACTTCCCTCATGGCGCTGCTGCATAGAGGAGGCTCCCTTGGTCAGGCGATGCGAGTCGAACAATCGCTCAGGACTACGTTGCTGTTTTTCCAGAAGAGCTGTCTCCGCCCATAGCGCATGCCCTTCGATCAGCTCAAGCCCAGCCTTTTCACAATCAAGCATAGCATGCTGCCAAACATGGGTCAGTTCATGTACAAGCGTGCATGCTGTCATCTCAGGGGATGCGCCATTTTCTATCAGAACTTCGGTACCATCTTGACTGCTTCGACACAAACCTACGGCTCGCGCATCGAATTCAGAGGTAGGAACGAATACCTCGCCTAATTTCATTGCGATTTCATCCTGATTTGCGAAGCGTACATGATATTCTACAGTAAGCCGTGCTTCTTGTGCTTCGAGAAACACCTTTGCGCAAGAAAACAACTGTTCTAGCTGCTTTTCATCAACCGCGCATTTCGCGCATTCCTTACAGCTAATCCGGCCATCACTCATTTGTTCGAATTCCCCAGAATTAATGTCTGCACTGCAAAAGTCACATACTTGCTCCTCGGATTCAATTTCCTCAAGCAGTGGCGTGAATGTACTACCCATCGACCTACGTCGCTCTTTATACAGTGCACCTATTCCGTTTAATTCTTTGACATCGCTCAACACCTCTTTCAGAGGCTCAAGTCCGATCAGTTTATCATTATTCTCCGCACCAAATGCTAAAAAGCTCTTAGGCGGAGTATTGTTTTCCTCGCAGCAGGCAATATGACCCTCATTACCTGATTTTTCATCCAGCAACCAAATGAGATAATCCAGACACAGAGCTAACACCGAATAGAGGTTGTCAATGAACCCGCGAGCGATACCAATATCACTGTGCGAATCCTCGAAGATCAGTACAGAACAATCCCTTCGCCAATTTTCACCGGTCAGGCGCGGGCAGAACATCTCTGGATAACAGGAGTCTTCAACATCGGCCACCGCTACAAAAAAACGCCACGATTCAGGAAACAGTACAATCGCGGCCTCATTCAGCCACATCGCCAGTGCCACAGCCGCAGCCGCATTAAGATGGGGGGAACTATCCTTTTTTACAATAGAGAACCGGGCAACGCGTCCCTTGTCGTATTGGCGCTTGATTGATACATCACCGTCAATTTCGCTGTATGAGCAGCCTTTAACTGTCCAGCCGCATGAATACTGCTGCCAGAAACCTTCTGGCTGGATGCAGAAATCAGTACTAAACAACTCTGTTTTAATCTTCAGGCCATTCATGCTCACACTGTCTTTATCCACAGCCTTCCACTTAGAACATTGAGTGGTAGTCGATATCGACAGTTTCGCTCGATACTCAACCTCAGATTTGATGCCATCATCATGCATTATATAGATGGTGTGTTCTTTCTCATCAATAGTTTCAATCGTGAACCACTTTCCATCAATCGCAAGATGCTGTTTCGGCAGAAGCTGTTGTGTGACATGTTCAGCCCGAATCGTCATATAACAGGTTCCGGATCTATCCTTGACACTATAATAACGCAGCCATGGCAACTTATTCCGCACGCTCGCCGAATTGACGAATCTCATATAGTAAATTCTGCGAAACTTTTTTTCAGTCTCATCCCATTCCCAACTCATTTCAGTTGCCAGTTTCTCAGCTAAACCGAGTTCCTTGAGAATCAAGTTAGAAAAACTTTTAAAAACATCACCATTGGCGGATAGCTTTTCGAATGGCAAAGCATCTTTAATAGTTGATACTGGGAGCCTGTCAGCTGCAAGCAATCTTCTGACCAATAACAGGGCAATAAAATAGGAGTCCCCATTACTCATCCGGGGAGAAAGGGGTTCAAATGGCACGGCGGAGAAATACTGACCATTCATTCTGAAGTAGCCCAATAGCATGGTGTTCCGGCTCACTATATTAATCAATGTATAGCTACCGAAAGACATGTAGGCATGCAGCACCCGCCAGGGGTTTCCAGTTGCATCGCGAACAGTGATCGCACCTACAAAATCCTCATGCATCGAAAGGGTCATCCTCTCAAACCGTACCGAGCCAATAGCACCCTTGAGCGATTCACTCTGGTCAATCAGTGCCAACTGTTTATCAGTGACGATGCGGCTCTCCGTAAGATGGCTTCCGGCAAAGTGGGCAAGCACTGGCTCAATGCCATAATCCTGAAGAACATGCTGTTGAACCAGGCCATTCATGTAATCGACTGGGTTAAGTGATTTCCACATTATCCACCAGCATCTTTTAGGACAGGAACCCTGTGAATGCGTTCGCTCTTCCCATGCCTCCGCATGCGGTTGCATGTAGTTCTGCAGGGGAATGGCATCGCGAATTCCTGATTCAGATGAAACTCTCGGGCTCATAACCACGATAAATTTTGGTGCAACATAAGCTCTGGCAAGCGAACGATCCCGAAGAATCATCGTGGCAAGTTCCCAAAGATCAGGAGCTGCAAAAATTCGTTCGCCTTCCGGCACCACAATGAGTTTGAGAAGGTCAAGCCACCGGTCAATTGCATCGCTCTTGTCCTGTAGCATTTCCACGAATTGTTCCACGCTACAGGCATGCGCCTGCCCTTGGTGGAATGACTGCCTGTCTATAAACAAACGGTGATTTCCGAATAACATTTCCTCGGTGGCTGATATGTCACCTCCTGCGGATGACTTATCTAAACCTTCAAGCAGGATAACATGACCGCCTTCGTCTATTGTATTACCCACCATGTCCCGAAGTTCATGTAATAATTCAGTAGACAACCAGCCCTTAATAATGATGCCCTGTGACACTATCTCTGCCTCGGTTTCTGCGGAATACGGTTGCCAGCAAGCAACCACTTGTCATTCCATCTGCTTTTGAACAGACACCACAACGCTTCGAAGTTTGCTATAACTCGGCTCTCTGCTGCTGCGCCATCCAGAGTTGCTTGCCTGATGCTCTTTTGAATGGGGCCGCCCAACCATAATGTAATCTCCAGACACACAAGAAAGAAAGCCGCAGGCAAAATAGGGAGCCAAGTCAGATGGATGGATTTGAACATACTGAACCACATGAGTAGCAGCGCCCCAAATCCGATCCATGATGCGGCCATCATGAAGCGACGCATAAATAGCCAACATGGTTCAAGACATATCTGCCCAGTTTCCGTATTGCGATAGGCAAATTTCCGATTCCATTGTCCATCACCCGGAAAAATACGCTGAATACTTATACATCCAGTCAGAAAGAACGCCGGAACCATAAGAAATATCGTATTTAACAAGGGTAAGGCATGCCCGAAATCCTGTAGAGGGAAAGCTGTGGAAAAGAGATAGTCCCAGATTTCGTCAACTCGCAACCAGATCAGAGCACTTTGGTAACTGTTTTGCAACCAGGTCAGAAACCAGAAAAATATTGCTCCCCAGAGCATGACTAAAGGACTTACCCACCACTGACGATAGCGTTGAGCGGGAGCATGATTGGTCATCATGAGATTAAAAATAGCCCATGTTCCCAATGCGAGCAATAACCAAGCTAATGGTTTCTCAGTAAACACAAGGATGATGATGATCAGCAGGACGGGTGAGATCATCAGCCATCTGCTACAGATCCAGATAGAACTAGCTATACGCCTAAGCATGACGCTGCTCGATATGAATACATTTCACGCCACCAAATCGATCAGAATTCAATTTAACCTCGTTATGACCTTGCCTCAAAGTGGGGGGGGGAGTTGTACTCTGCCAGAAATAGATACTATTTTGAAACTCAGGTTTTTCTTTTTCAAGTGTATGTGAGCTCCTTTCTGGCTCTCCACCTGGCTGATTCTCACTACCGAAGGCGCTCAGTATAAGCCGATGTGCCTCCAGCTGTTTAATATGATAGTCCAGCAAACTGGAAGCATGCTTTTCATTGCGGATTTCCTTATTGACCAGTGCCAGGTTGCGCCCATGAACACATTGCTTAAGACAGGATACCAGATATAGCCTGTGTTCATGTTCATCTTGGCGTAATGTTTTGCACAATCGGGTTAATAGTTTACAGGTATGCAAGATAGGTTTTTTTGCATTGGCATGGAGCCATGATATTAGTATCAATGCAGTAATGCCCATTCCCCCCGTCATTCCAGCCAACCATGCCCACCTGTGCAGGGGATCAACTGGCGTTGCAATGCTATCACCAAGGCCGACTGAGAATGTTAGCATGAGCAGGCAGAGGAAGATGGCGGCCATTGCCATGCTCGAATCGGGCAAACAGCGCAGAGCATCTGTCAATAGAGGTAGCTGTATTCTTCTGATCTCATTGGCTTCCTTTTCTGCATCCATGGGTACAGTCGGTTGGAGTGCAGTATGCTTTTGCATAGCTTCCATTAATTCTCTTTGAAGTGCTTCCGAAGTTTCTCCCCCACGGTAGTTTATCGAGTTTTGTCGGGAGATAGCTTTTTGTCGGTCATTAAACGAGCCCATAATCTCATCTATACGCAGCCCTCTTTCCTGGTTGATTTTTCCGCACGTCGTTTGTAGCCATTGCTGGATATCTTTAACTTTCCCATGAGAAAAGAACCAGCTTATCTCGGGTGATCGAACATCATCTGTAGAGCCTTCATCAGATCGTGGAATTACTGCGTTATCTTCGGCATACCATTTGCCATCATAGGCTCCGGATTGATCACGTTCATTACTAAGGTCTGTTTTCATAGACTCCAAGCGTGATTGCCATCGGCAAATTCCTGCATTCAACGTGTCGCCATCCGTTATCATGGACAAGCAAGCAAACTTTCGCCAGTCAGGTTCAGTCACCAGAGATTTTCTTTCCATCAGGAATCGAAGCGCTAGCGACAGGAGTAGTGCTTTGTGCTGATCGCTGGCATGGCCTGAATTATTAAGTTTAATTTCAATGCGCGATTGTTCGGTAGCTAAATGATTCGTAGAGCCCTGACTCAATGATGTATCCTCATGCCATAAAAGATTACATACAAAGATTTTCTCGTTTATCTTCTGGATGTTGTTACCGATGATTGCAGCAATATGCTGTGCCTCGTTCTCGTGCTCGCGAGGAACTAACAGCCAGCACTCTGTAGTTGGGCAGGAATGCACGGCAGAAGAAATATCTCTCCATATTTCATGATTATTGTCGACATCCCTGACAGCCCCCGGAATATGGAGAAAGGAGTCTCCATATTCCGGGTAGAGAACCGGAGCTGGCTGGGGTAAACCGTTCCATGGGTCAAAGCAGATAATCAAAGCGCAGACGACCCGTTCATCGGCTCAATATGAACCACAACAACGTACCTGCATAATATCTCCCTTCCATTATATTTTTGTTATTCGGCTTTGGGCAGGGCTTTGTCCAAGACACCATTGAGCAGTCGATTCACCAGCCCTTGTGATATTGTTGGACAGGCCTTCATTGCATCGTTCACCACCGAAGTCAGCAACTCCGTTGCCAAAGTGCGCGCAGCATTGGGTGTGCCGATACAGGTTTTACAAATAGCGTGAACTTCCTTAAACAGAGCCGTGATCATCCGATCAAAAAAAGCATTACTACTCTCCACTCTCTCCATGCTCTGCCTTTCCTCAAGTAGCTGTATAAATATATCTCTAGCTCGTTTGACAAGAACTGTTTCCTCAGCATGGCCATGGCATTCTCTGATCTCCGTCTCTGCCGTCTGTAGCAGCTCAGTTACAAAAATATAATTTGTAGCCAAGCCAGAATAAAGTCCTGAAATATTGCCGACAACAGTCTTCCCATCAGGCCCTGATAAAGCCTGCCGCGCTCCTTCTGGCAACGCGCGCATCCAGATAGTTTCCCCATCATAATCAGAAAGATAAAATGGTTTATTCATTGCCATATTGTACAACACAGCGCGATGTATGTTGCGAATTCCCTGAACTTGCGAAGCATCATCAATTTCCGGAAGAAAGGCGGGCGAATCCCAGCGCCAATCTAGGTGTGGCGTAATCGCAGAGGGGGGAAGCTGCCGAGACTCGGAGATAAGGCCGTCATAAGCTTGGCGGTAAACACCCGCCGGGTCGATCATGGCAGGAAAGTCGCTGGCACACAGCCCATACGACATGCGCAGAAATAAAAGTTCATTGGCGGAAAATGCAGTGTCACTGCGATGGTTGGGCATCTTATTAGCCAAGAGGCTATCAGGTAACGCCGCTTCAACATCGGTATGCATACACCAAAAGTTAAAATCAACTGCATCAGCAACATTGGCGACGAAGGGGTGAGCCAAGTTATAGAGATTCTGCACTTTTATTTCAATGTATGCCTCATCACTGCTCTCCTCTTGAGCATGAAAAGCACGCCGCTGCGTGCATAGTGCCTCTTTGATATTCATGTTCAGCGCAGGGATTTTGCGCAATTCATTACGGCACCAACCCAGCACCTCCGTATCAATCATCGTCTTAGCCCAATTGAAAGCATTGCAATCAGGTTCATCAAAATGCTTGGCGGCACGTTGCCGATAGAGCGCCAGATAGATACTACTGGCCACTTCTGACGGCAGATCTCGCCCACGCATCTGAGTGCCATATTTGTCCCAAATCCACTTTTTCTGCTCACTTGAGGCCATCACGTAGATGCGTGTCGGGTCGTTATTTTCATCATGCATCTTGGCCAATTGACTGGCCTTCAGTTCACAGGTCCGTTTGCTGCCTATGACGACCGTAAAAAATTTTGTCCAGTCATCCAGCATATCCTCTATATGACCCAGAATAGTGCGCTTGACATCACGCTCAACCTGTTGTTTCGCCCGATCAAATAGCTGCTGACTCTGCGTCGAATATAAACCTTCGTATTCCTCTGCAAAGTCATTCAGTTCATGTCCAGAAAATAAGCTCTCCCAAAATCCTTTCCCTGCCAAGTCGCCTGCGCAACTCGCAGCCGTCTCCTTCAATACAGTCTCCTGATCATCCCAGCGATCAGCATAACTACCGATTTCAACCTCAATGCTGGATAACTCGGCATCAAGCCTGCCTACCTGATCCCTAAGGGTTCTCCAGACTTCACCCAGCATATAGCGGATGGCGATAGGGTGCATCGGTTCATTTTTTTTCAGTAACCAGGTATTCAGTTGCAGATCATTCTTCGAATCTACAGCCTTTCCCTTTTCATATGGCCCCCAAACGGCTTCCTTGACGATCATGTTTGCCAAAGGACGAATCCGTTGGCTCAGATCTTTTGCGTACCTCTCAAGACCAGCTTCAAGTTGCTCGACCTGAGACTGAACGTGATCTTTATTACGCAGGTAATCAGCGACGGGCTGGGCCGGAGCATTGTTCGCCTCGTCAAGCGCGCTGACGATACGCGTATTCATGGCTGCAATCCATTCATCGGATTTCTTGACCTTGGTGTTTCCATCAGCATCCTGCAAATGTGCCTGAGCATGCATTTGCAGGAAAAATGCCTGAGGGTTCTTAGTATTGACCTTTTGATCCAGCAGCTCGACAAAACGGGTAAATGCTACCGGTTGCGCTACATCATTACCCTGCTGACGGTCACGTTCATTTTGCTTTAACTCATCCTCAATCAGATTATCAATTTCCAGCCAGTTTTTTGATAGCACACCGGCTGTCCATTGCAATGCGCAATAATCAACAATCGTAGCATAGGGATAGATCAGTCTGGATACGGCAGATCCTGCATATCGGGCGCGATCCTTCTTTGCCACTAGGGTGCGAATCAGATTGTCCTCCTGAGAGTAGATACCATTCTGCCCATCAAGAGGTGAAAACAGCTGTAGATAGATGGCATCAATCATTTGCTGAATGTAATTGTTCTTGCTCCCAATATTTTCTCCATTGCTATTCTGAAAATCATAAAGAAAGACAAAATCCAGCGGGGGCTCACCTTCAGTGACCTCGGTGGAGTCACACATGCCTGCTTTGTGCTCCAAGATGATAGGTAACTGAGGCAAGGTATCCCCGGATAATCGTCCGGCACGCAGTCGTGTCAGTGCATCAATTTCTTTAAGGGCAGCATAGCCATTAGCCCGTACGTTTTGAATGAGATCCTGGCCCGCATAGTCCCCATTTTTTACAAAAATTTCCGGCATGGCCACCATGCCACGGATAATCACATTACGAGCTTGCAGGTGCTTGGTGAAATAGTCACGTATATACAATGCCAACTGCAGAAAAGTACCCGAACCTGTGCCTCCGGCGATTGAAGTAACAATCATCACTCTTATAGCTGATTGCAGCTCTTCACCGCGTGCACGCTGAAGACTGGACATGGAACGATTCAGTTTATCAATATCCCCACTGCAGATCGTGTTCAGCAGTGCAAGGCGCGACAGCAAACGAACCTGTGATGCGCCAATGGTCATTTTCTTATATTTTAGCGCACTCATACCCATAGATTCAGGTGGAAACCATGCATTGACATCTGTTGTTTTTCCAAGGCGCTGTAGACACTCTCCTGCCGTTTCGGGCGAAGATATTTGTGTTACTTTGCCATGATCAAGCATCCAGCTAAATTCTTTGTCGCCAAGGGTTTGAGTGTCGGTATCAAGAATATGTGCCTGCAAGCGGCCGCGTTTCTCCTCGGGTACATTCTCATACACTTTAGTGACAATATGGCTACCCAAACCTCCAAGGCCAATCAATAATACTGGTGAATACATGCTTCTCTCCCTTTGAACAAATATATGATTACTTCAACTCTACTTCCAAGCTTTAGGAAACGGGCCGCCAGACGACGAGTAATAGTATCTTTCTGCTGTTACTCCTCTACTACCGGCAGTGGATCGTGTGAATTCACTCTTATTATAAACCTTAGCATTCGGCTGCGTCTTTTTTCTAGGCATATATACCCAGCCAGCAATGACATGGTTCTCACCAAGCGTTTTACCATCAATAATAATTGACTCACCTCTACCAGCATATACCAGCAGACCAGCAACTCTGGCTCTTTCTTTTACCGAGGGCCACAACCAACGAATGACCCAACCACCTCGCAATTTCCCCTTCAGAATAGGCCTCCCTACGCCGCCAACCTGATACCAGATACAGGCACTCTTTTTGAACCGTGCTTTGGCTCGCAGACGCCTTAGATACCAAAGCAGAAGAATCGTAATCAACAGAATGATCAGCTTGCAGTATTTCCACCACAGGCTCTGCCACAGCCCCTGTGGAGCGACCAGTTGCAAACGAATCGGAGCGGGGAAATCGACTGTATCGCCGGGAACAGGGTTGAAAGGAGTGAATTGAATTTCGTAATCCCCCGCCAATAGGGGGGCACGCAACGACAGACAGCATGCTGAATGTGGTCTGATCTGCCACTCATCCCCCACACGTACCGCATCAAGATCTACGGCTTGCGTATTGCTTTTGCTGCCAAGGGGTTTCATTTGCACGGATGCAATAGCCCACGGGTCAACCGGAACATGATCACTTGTGGCATGCAACTGAATATAGGGAGCATCCCCTAGCTGATCCACTTCGGAATCCCAGCCACCATTGGCGTTTAGTCCACCGCTAACGATCAGTTTCAGGTTTCGACTACAATCCTTTGATAGCATCACGATGGGATCGGATTGAAAATAAAAATAGCCTGGGTATTTGGCATAACCACGCACTTTCGTCTCAATGCTTATTTGCATCTGTTGCAGAAATGCCTCTTGGCTAATGTCGTAAGGAAGCTTTATATCCGGAGCCTTAGCTGATGTTTGAACCTGCAACCCAACATCAAAGGACGACATATCGTTTCTTCCACGGGTAATTGAAACTCCAGCCTCATCCATAAGCCTGGCTCGAACGCTGACAGGCTTTCCTCTGCACCAGCTGACCCGACCTGTTGCATCGGGCGCAAGAACAGCACCGGACGAATCAATCACCTCCAGCGTGAAAGATGCTGCAACATCAGCCAAAAGCTTGATGGATTCAGATTTTACATCTTTATCAAATCGCAATTTAATTTCAGGTCCCGCAATAATGACTTGACTTTGGCTGCCGCTAATATGACCCACCATCGCACTGCTCAAGCCTTCAATATTTTTCACTGCACTGACTTGGTGGATGCGTTGTTTCAGCTTTACACCCTTGATCGTTGCATTCGCCAACAAGGCATCGGAATCACCCTGCCGTAACACGATCAGGCTCCGTAGTGGAAATTTACTGGTAACAGCGAACTCTTTTGCTGTTAAACGCTTCACGTCAATCTGGCCTGCCTGAAAAGAGCGGCCGTTGAGCAAGGCTGCGATTTCCTCCATTTTCTCAGGGATAGCATCTGCGGCTTTAGCCCGGTATATCTTGGCCGCAGCCGCACGTTCCCAGTATGGTGCTACGTCATCATGGTCTTTACCAATCAAAAGAAAAACCACCCGAATTTTTGCTTTTTTTGCAGAGTCAGTATCTTTCGCAAGTTGCGCATTAGTTTGCTCAGCGAAGGCGCCATCAGTCATGACGACAAGCCATTTTTCAGCATTTTTCGGCGAGTTTATCAATTGATGCAACGCAGTAGTAACAGACGAATAAGGTGTTCCAGTTCCATCAACTGGTGTTTTTAGTTGCTTGAACTCTTTAATCAGCCGATCAATCTTGTTCGCTCCGACAAAGACATCAGAATGTGATGGCTTGCTCATTTTTACAAGATAAAGCTTATCTTGGCTTCCACCAAGAGCGGCGACAATTTGCACTGCATAATTTGCAGCGACCCATTTATGATTCACCCCCATACTACCAGAATCATCATAGACAAGGGCAACCTCTTTACCAACAGCATCCGCAGAAAGTGAGAGCATCATCAAAATAATTGCAGGCAAGAGCCTCAACCAGGCAACCCTCATAGCCATTGCTCCCAAAAAACAAGCATACTGCTCACGTTCGGGGGGGGGGGGGGGGGGGGGGGGGGGGGGGGGGGGGGGGGGGGGGGGGGGG
>CAYOTF010000003.1:0-24477 GCA_964406805.1 uncultured Zetaproteobacteria bacterium
TTGCGGTCAAAGGGACAAGCGAGGGCGCAGCAGTGTTTATGAATAGTCCGGGTTAGGGACGTGCTGATTTCAATCATGAAGGTGTAGAGTGATCGGAACTAATGACGGAATACTAGCGGAATAACTTGTTCCTATGGATAATATAGTTACGATGCTGACATGCTGAAAAAAACTTTTTTTTTATTTTTGTTACTTGCAAGCAGTCACGCCTATGCAGCACAAAACAGCGCTCCCACGATGGCGGATATTCAAGACTTAATCAAACAAGGTAATATCAACGCTGCCATTACCGAGCTGCAAGTCTTACTCAAAGCACAGCCGGAACACTATCAGGCATGGTTCTTACTCGGTGTAAACCAGGCGGAACAGCAGCAGTTTGATGCAGCTATTAGCGCTTTTCATCAGGTGGTTGCCTTGCAACCCAAGTTGGCTGAACCGCACAACAATCTGGCGGTTATTTACGATGAAATGGGCAATATCAAAGCCGCAGTCAATGAACTGGAAGCATCATTGGTATTAAAACCCGGCTACGCCACAGCTCAGGAGAATCTCGGTGATTTGTATATTAAATTAGCTGCCGATGCGTATCAAAAAGTGCTGGCTCGCAGCGACAACCCGACACTGCAACGTCGTTACCAACGTTTGTTGCAACTGCCTACGGATAGCACTAACGGCAAATTACCAATCGTAAAAACAGCCAAGAAAACCCCTACTCCAGCAACTAGCCCAGCTCCAGCTCCGATCGAAACCGCTATTGCAAAGCCTGCCGTCAGCAGACCAGTCGCTCCAACCCAGCCCGCCGAGTCACAGGCAAGTGACGCCTCGAGCCAACAAGTTCTAAACGCACTTGAAGCATGGCGTTCAGCTTGGAGCAATAGAAACACAGTGGCTTATTTTGCAGCGTACAGCGATGATTTTCAGTATGGCCAAGCGTATGGATCCTTGCTGAAATGGAAAGACTATAAAGCCTGGGCCATACAAAAACGTAGTTTTATAACTATCGATATTGAGCATATCGCAAGCACAGTTATGGACGAAACATTGGTCAAACTAACCTTCTTGCAACATTTCAGATCCGACTCCTTCAACAGTGATGATAACAAAGAAATGTTATTCAAAAAGACCACCAATGGATGGAAAATCATTTATGAAGTATCAATGTAAATCCTGTTTGTTTCTGCCCACCCTGCTGTCGATCACCCTGCTGTCTTTTTTATGTATCAACACTGCCGCCGCTGGAGAATGGGGTTGGGTGAGCAAGGAAATCAATAGTGCAACCGATCCTGCAAGCCAACGCCTATCCGATCAGGAACGCACCATCTTGCTCGCCACCATTGCATTAAAATCCGATGATCCGGGTGGTGCCTTAAAATTATTACTGCAAGCCAAACGCTCCAAAGATCCATTGGTCGATCTGTTGGAGGCCGAGGCCTATCGCCAGCAAGCCATTCAAGCCATGCGCGAATCCGGTGCTTCTGAGATGAATAAGCAGGAACGTTTATTGCAATCGGCCGACCTAAATAATGGCCTCGGTGAAGCGGAAGCGCGCCTCAACGCTTTCATCTCCAATCTGCGCAGTAGCGCTGGCGAGCCGATCGATGTGCTATTGGCAGGCAGCGATATGGCCAATGTATTTATGTTTGATAAAGCACTCAATCGCATGTTTGTCTTCCAACCGACTGCATCCGGTCAGCTCAAAAAGGTGACCGATGAATATGTCGTTACAGGCTCCATTCAGGGTGATAAAAAACGCGAAGGTGATGGCAAGACTCCACACGGCGTATATCACTTTATCAAAAAGCTGCAGGGTAAAAATCTGGAATCACGCTACGGGCCGGTCGCCTTCCCGATTGATTACCCCAACGCACTCGATGCTCTGCATAAAAAGAATGGCAGTGGCATCTGGCTGCATGGTTATCCGATGGATGTCAGTCGCAGGCCTCCGCAGGATACACGCGGTTGTTTTTCACTGAATAATACGCGCCTCGTCAGCATGGCCAAACATGTACGCCTGCATCGCAGTTGGGTGATTGTTGGCGAAAATTTTGAGTTTGGTCAAGACAAACGCAAACAACAGCTTTTAAGCTCGGTGCAACATGATATTGAAGCATGGCGACGCGATTGGACATCATTAAACAGCAAAGCCTATTTGTCGCATTATCATGCCAACTTCCGCTCCGGCAAACGCAACCTGGCGGCATGGAAACGTTATAAAACCCGCATCAATGGCAGCAAGAGCTTCATCGCTGTTAATTTGTCCAATATGACACTCATTCATGATCCCAACTCATGGCCGGAAGGTGAAGTGGTGGTGGCGGAGTTCCAGCAGAGTTACCGTTCGGATAATTATGCCGATCAGGGTCGCAAACGCCTGTATCTGGCTCGCGCCGATGCCAATCAAGCATGGCAGATTTTGCTTGAAGAATCGTTAGCTCAATGACAGATAAAGCAGACGCATCGGCAAAGCCGAGCAGTAATGTCGGCGATCTCTCAACCCGCCGCTTCCAACAGATGGCCGATGAAAATCGCGAATTAAAATCCTATGTCGCCGAAGTCATGCAGCGTTTGCGTCAAAATGAACGGTTGTTTTCGCGCATGTTCGAGCTGGAATCCGAGGTACTGAAATCAACCGACCCTGAAGATCTGTGTTTTACCCTGTTGCGCGGCTTGCGTACCGGCTTCGATCTGGATTTTGTGCGTTTCTGGTTTGACCGTTCCAGCTTTATTGGCGGCCATCAGCTCGATGCTTTATCCGAACGTGATCTGGTGTGGATTGAAGAAGGTGAAATCAAACAAATGGGCTTGGCGCGCAAACGCACATGGCTGGTTCAGCTATCGAGTAAAAACACCTTTGACTGGTTGACCGAAAAAGATAGCCATTTGGGTTCGATTGCACTGCTCACGCTCGGTGATTTGGATAAACCCTTTGGTGTGCTCGGTGTCGGCTCCTTGGATCGTGATCGTTTTGCTCCCAACCAGAGCAGTGATTTCCTGCAGCATTTATCGCAAGTGGTCGGCTTAACACTCGAGCATGCAGTCGCGCGTGAACATTTGGCCAGGCTCTCCGTCACCGATCCGCTAACAGGCAGCCATAACCGTCGTTTTTTGCAGCCGCACAGTCATCAACCGCTCTCGCAATGGTTCGGTAAAGATACGCAGGTGATATGCCTGTATGCCGACATTGATCAATTCAGCGTTTTGAATGAAACACTCGGACACGATAAAGCCGATCAAATACTGCATCAGGTCAGCACCATCATGCGCCAGGATGTGCGTGCCAATGATCCATTGATTCGCATGGGAGGCGATGAATTTGTATTGTTAATGGCTGGCTGCTCAGAGCGCAAAGCCCGCATCATTGCCCAAGGCATTGTCGAAAGCGTTGCCAAGCAAAACATGGACGATGTGCAAGACATTACCATCAGCATCGGTGTCGCCTGCTCAACAGCCGATAAAGGCTGTACTGTAAAAGAGCTGATTTCCGAGGCTGATCAAGCCATGTATGTGGCCAAGGCACTCGGCGGAAACCGTTTTGAAGTGGCCGGTTGAAGTCGCCATCTGAAATGGTCGATTGAAATCGCCGCCTGAAATGGCCAGTCCGATCAAAACTGCCGTCAACAATGATGGCGATGCAAGCCCCCCCCGCCTGCAGGAGGCCGTGCAATCTTTTTTGCACCAGCTGGCCGATGTGCGTCTGGCCTCGCCCCACACCATAGCGGCCTACCGACGCGATCTACGCACATTCATCGCCCATTGCCATGCCGATACCAAGCTTGACAGCATTAGCCGCACACAGGTTCAGGATTGGCTGGTAGCAGCGCACGCTTCCGGCCTGGCGGCTTCCACTCTGGCTCGGCGTTTATCGGCGGTTTCCAGTTTTTTTGATGCCGCTATGCAAGCCGGCCACTGCCACAACAATGTCGCCAGCGGCATTCGCCCGCCCAAACAAGCCAAACATTTACCACGCAACCTGCCTCCAGAACAGACCGCTGCCCTGATGCAATCTAGCGATGCAGCAAGCGATCAACGTGATCTGGCTTTGCTGGCGGTGATGTACGGCTGTGGTTTGCGTGTGTCTGAGACGGTGGCGTTAAATGTACAGGATGTAGATTTGCACCAACAAGAATTACGCGTTTTCGGCAAAGGCCGCAAACAGCGTATCGTGCCCTTACCTGTGGGCGCATTGCACTATTTACAGGCTTATCTGCGGGATGATCGGCACACCAAATTAAACGACGGCCTGCACGCACAACATAGCAGCGACGATAATCCGGAAAAGCCTCAACCTGTCTTTCTCAATAAATACCACACACGCTTATCGGCTCGCAGCGTGCAGCGCATGCTCAAGCAGCGCGCCCTGCAAAGCGGCGCGGACACATCGGTATCACCACACCGCTTGCGCCATTCGTTTGCCACCCACTTGCTGGCTGGCGGCGTTGATTTGCGCGCCATTCAAGAGTTGCTCGGCCATGCCTCGTTATCCACCACCGAACGCTATACTCACCTTGATATTAGCAAACTCACCGAGGTGTACGATAAAAGCCATCCACGCGCCCGCAAACGTAAAACCTAACCCCACCTCTACAGCGCATGGTCTTTGACACGAAAACACATTAGTACAAAGCCTTAAAACAGGATTTTTTTACGCTTCAAGAAAAAAATTCCATTTAGAGCTTGCTTAATTGCTAACTCGGCGCTAGAAATCGCGCCCCTTTCAAGGCTTGGCTTTTGCCTCGCTCTTGATCGCCTAAGAAGACACTACGGAGAAATGACGTTGAAAGCTGACATTCATCCAGAATATATCGCATCCAAGGTAACTTGTTCATGCGGAAATACATTTGAGACTCGCTCAACTACAGGTGACATTCGTGTCGAAATCTGTTCGGCCTGCCACCCTTTCTACACCGGCAAGCAGAAGATTGTCGATACTGAAGGCCGCGTTGAGCGCTTCTATAAGAAATACGGCAAGCCTGCGAAAGCAGCGTAAGCACGGAGAATATTATGTACGCTGTAATTAAAACAGGTGGTAAACAGTATCGTGTGCAAGAAGGTGACATCCTTCGCATCGAGAAACTGGACGCTGAAAAAGGCAACGAAATAACATTTGATGATGTTTTGATGATTGGCGAAGGCGCTGACATCAAAGCAGGCAGTGAAGCTGCCAGCGCATCAGTGACGGGCACTGTGACCGATGCTGGTCGCGGCCAGAAAATCGTCGTGTTTAAGAAACGTCGCCGTAAAAACTATCGTTTGACCCAGGGTCATCGCCAGAGTTTCACCTCTGTGCGCATCGAAAGCATCAAGGAGTAAACCATGGCACATAAAAAAGCAGGTGGTTCGAGTCGTAACGGACGCGATTCCAATTCGAAACGTCTTGGCGTGAAAAAATTTGGTGGGGAAGCAGTCATCGCCGGTAATATCATCGTACGTCAGCGCGGCACCAAAATCCGTCCGGGCGCAAATGTGGGCTGTGGTCGTGACTACACTCTTTTTGCATTGACCGATGGCAAAGTTGAATTTTACAAAAGCGCTGGTCGCACAACCGTTCGCATCGCCGAATAAGGTTGTCAGAGCTTCAAAGTTTAAAAGGGGGTGCGGCTTGCCGCACCCCCTTTTTTGTGCGCGCTTCTGAACAGAAAAGTCAAAAGCATTCACCGCAGAGGATGCGAAGTACGCAGAGTAAGTCAAGATCAAAATCGTTATAGTTGTTAAGGTTTTCCTCTGCGTAACTCTGCGTCAAGGTGAATTGCGCTTGCGCAAGAGAGGGCGCCCTGGGGTAACTCTGCGGTGAAAATCTTTTGAATCTATTGTTTCAAGATTTCTGAATGGAGCTAAATAAGTTGATTCCCAAAGGGTACATGGTGTAATACAGCATGCGTTTTATTGATGAAGTAAAAATCGAAGTTCGGGCGGGCAATGGCGGCGCAGGCTGCACATCGTTCCGACGTGAAAAATACATCCCCAAGGGGGGGCCTGACGGTGGCGATGGTGGCCGTGGTGGCCATGTTGAATTTGTGGCTTGCGGCAGCAAAAACACCCTGCAAGAGTTATATCTGCGCAAACGTCTGATCGCCAAAAACGGCCAGTCCGGCATGGGCTCGGATTGCCACGGTAAATACGGCGACGACATCATCATGGAAGTACCCATCGGCACGATGGTGCGCGATGAAGACGGGCATTTGCTGGCCGATTTATCGGAAGAGGGAGCACGCTACATTCTCGCACGCGGCGGCGAAGGAGGCATGGGCAACGCGCGTTTTGCCACCAGCACCAATCGCGCACCACGTTATTCACAATCCGGTACGGAAGGCGAGCAGGGCATTCGTCATCTGGAGCTGAAACTGATGGCCGATGTCGGGCTGCTTGGCCTACCCAATGCAGGCAAATCCACTTTGCTGGCACGTATTTCCAATGCACGCCCCAAGATTGCCGATTACCCTTTCACCACCCTCAAACCCAAGCTCGGGCAAGTATTCATGGATGATGGTGATGGCTTTGTGGTGGCTGATATCCCCGGTTTGATCGAAGGTGCGCATGAAGGGCGCGGTCTAGGTGATCGTTTTTTGCGTCATATTGAACGTACCGCAGTGTTGTTGCACTTGGTGGATTCGTGTTGTGAAGATGGCAAAACAGTAATTGACCAGATCGACGAAATTGAAACCGAGCTCAAAGGCTATGGCGAAACGCTGTGGAATAAACCGCGTTTACTGGTGCTCAACAAGTCTGATGCCTTGCTTGATGATGAAAAAGAAGTGGCCTTGGCTGCAGCGCATGAAAAAAATCTACCGGTGTTTGTGATTTCTGCCGTCAGTGGCGATGGTGTACCCCTGCTGCTGCACAAAATTTATGAACGTGTGTTGGAGATGCGCCAACAAGCGTTGCAAGCAAACGGGTCAGGGAGTTCGGATACAAACTGATGATTCAATCTCGCGCTGATCTGCATCAAACCCGCCGCATGGTCGTGAAAATCGGCAGCTCCTTGCTGGCCGATGCGCACAGCGGCATTCAGCAGGATGTGGTTGATCATCTGGTTGATGAAGTGGTGAGCTTGATGGGGGACGGCATTCAGGTGGTGATTGTCACCTCGGGTTCGGTGGCGCTTGGGCGTGTACGCTTAGGCTGGCTGGATCGTGAGTTATCCGTACATGAAAAGCAGGCAGCCGCAGCCATTGGCCAGCCTAAACTGATGCGCGCTTATGGTCAGGCCTTTGATCGCCATGGTTTAAGTGTGGCGCAGATGCTGCTTACCAAAGATGATCTTAGGCACCGTCGCCGTTATCTCAATACCAGCAACACCAGTGAAACACTTTTTTCAGCCGGTGTCGTACCCATTGTGAATGAGAATGACACGGTTGTGGTGGCGGAAATTAAATTCGGTGACAACGACAGCCTGGGCGCATTGGTCAGCTTGGTGGTTGATGCGGATCTGTTGGTGATGCTAACCGATGTGGCAGGGCTGTATGATAAAAACCCCGTCCAACATGCCGATGCCCGGCGTATTGATATCATTCACCAATTAAACGATGAACATATCGCCATGGCCGGTGATGCAGGCTCATCGTTTGGCACAGGCGGCATGGCTAGCAAGCTGGCAGCGGCGAGCGTTGCCACTCGCGGCGGTGTAGCAGCGGCAATCATCAGTGGTCAAAACGAAGGCACGCTATCACGGCTATTGGCCGGCGACGATGAAGGCACACTATTTTTATGTGGTGAAGATAGGCAAACCAAGCGCAAACACTGGATTACCGAAGTCCTGCAAGCAGCTGGCACCATTCACATTGATCAGGGTGCTGCCAACGCCTTATTAAAGACAGGCAGCAGCTTGTTGCCTGTCGGAGTGACATCTGTTGATGGCATATTTGATAAAGGTGATTGTGTGACCATCGTTGATGAAAATGGGGTGCTTGCAAAGGGTTTATGCAACTATACAGCCGATGAAATGCGCCGGATTATGGGGCATGCCAGCGATGACATCGAATCTATTTTAGGCTTTCATGATTTTTCATCGGTCATTCACCGGGATAATCTGGTTATCAGCAACAATACAGGGAACAACCCAGGGGACAAACAATGACAGATGCAGCAACCATCATGAAGGCACTGGGAAAGCATGCCAAAGAAGCCGCCAAAGCCATGCGCGTGGCCGACACCTGTGCCAAGAACAATGCTTTGATAGTGGCTGCTGCCATCATTCGCCGCGATATGCAGGAGATTCTAGCTGCCAATGCCATGGACATGCAGGCCGCCGAAGACAACGGCCTGGAAGCAGCTTTAAAAGACCGTTTGTTGCTCAATACCGAACGTATTGATGCGGTGGCTGAAGGCTTGCAACAAATCGCTACCCTGCCTGACCCTGTCGGCGCGATTGATAATCTACGCTACCGACCATCGGGCATTCAAGTCGGCCACATGCGTGTGCCGATCGGTGTCATCGGCATCATTTATGAATCGCGTCCGAACGTCACTGCCGATGCCGCAGCCCTGTGTCTCAAATCCGGCAATGCCGCCATTTTACGTGGAGGTTCCGAAGCCATTCATTCCAATCGGGCGATTGCTGCTTGTATGCGGCGCGCCTTGGTTGATTCCGGACTGCCTCAAAATGCCATCCAGCTGGTCGATTCTACCGACCGAGCCTTGGTTGGCGCGTTGCTTAAAAGCGATGAGTACATTGATGTGATTATCCCACGCGGCGGCAAATCATTGATTGAGCGTGTAACTGCCGACTCACGTGTGCCGGTCATCAAACATCTCGATGGCATTTGCCATGTTTATATTGATGCCGATGCGGATGCTGAAATGGCGCTGAATATTGCAGTGAACGCCAAAACCCATCGTTATGGTGTGTGCAATGCCATGGAAACCCTGCTTATCCATCAGAATGCAGCGGCAGGCATCGCTGCCCCAATCGTGCAAGCCATGATCGATAAGGGCGTAGAAGTGCGTGGCTGTGATAAAACCCGCGCATTAACCCAAAACCTGAATGTGAAAGCTGCCACTACCGATGACTGGTCAATGGAATATCTGGCGGCTGTGTTATCGATACGCATCGTCGATGATTTCGAACAAGCCGTTGACCACATTGCAGAATACAGTTCCGGTCACACTGAAAGCATCGTGACTGAAAACTATGCCGCCGGTCAGCGTTTTTTGCGTGAAGTCGATTCATCCTCGGTCATGTGGAATGCCAGCACCCGCTTCGCCGATGGTTTTGAATACGGCCTGGGGGCTGAAATCGGCATCTCCACCGACCGCCTGCATGTGCGCGGCCCGGTCGGTTTGGAAGGTTTAACCACACAAAAATGGATTGTCTTCGGCAGCGGACAAGTCCGGCAATAATAACACCGGATGTACAGTCGTGAACGGTGATTCCCCTCCCCACTCCGAGGCTTTTTCACACAGCTCAAATGAGCCTTAAGCAGATGAATGGATGCAATAACATCCGTGTGAGCCAAATCACATCAGTAACACCACTCTTCCAACAGGCTTCGTCCTATCAAGGGGAACGCATTTAACGGAGGGCAACATGATCACTTTATATCACGCGCAAGAAGAATATCATGACAACGAATCTCATCACGATATCAAAAACGATTCCATTCTCATTGCAGTACAAATTTCAACAGCCATGATGGCCTTGGCTGCACTGGGGATGCTTAACTGATTGGGCTCTATTGATTGGGCTCCATTAATTGGATCACGGCCGCGATCTCTGGCGGGTTAATGTACGGTCTCGCCCATGGATTTTAATACATCATTCAACTGCTTCAGCTTCCATGGTTTTTGCAAGCGCAATGGCTCTGCACCAGAAGGCCAATCGCAATCGGATGTTTCACTCAGATCATAACCGGACATCAACACCATTTTCACGCTGTCACCACTATGTTGCCAAATCACCTGCGCCACCTCGGCTCCACCGAGCTTGGGCATAATGCAATCTAAAATTGCCATCCGCACATCGGCTTTATGTTCCATATAATATTGCAATGCCTGTTCGCCATCAGCTGCCATCAGCACACGGTAACCGGCATCTTGCAACATTTCACAAATCGAGATGCAAAAAGGCTGATTGTCATCGGCCAACAAAATCAATTGCCCATGACCCGGATAAATCAATGCATCCGATGCTTTTGTTTGTTCCTGAGCCGATGCTGCAAGCGGCAAATACATATCAAACCTGCTACCTTGCCCCGCTTCACTGCTCAAGCCAAGCCAACCGGCATGCATTTCGACACAGCCCATGACCATTGGCAGACCAAGGCCGGTTCCACGACCTGCAGGTTTCGTTGTAAAATACGGCTCAAACACACGATCCTGCGTAAGTTGATCCATGCCTACACCATTATCCGAAACACGAATATGCACACACAGCGGCATCGTGTCATGAGCATGCTCAAGCAAGGCTTTTCTCGCCTCGGGCTCAATGCCGGCTAGCGCAACCGTATGAATCGACACATCCACCTCACCCTCATAGCCTTGGCGATCACATTCCTCGCGATCATGCTTATGTTGCACATCTTCAATCGCATGGCGGGCATTATTCACCAGATTAAACAAACTACTCTGCAGCAATGACGGATCACCGTGAACCATGATACTTGCCGAATCAATGGACGTGGTCAGTTTAATGTTTTCCGGTGTGCTTGTTTCCAACAGTTTAAAGGTTTCTTCACCCAGCAATTGCAGATCAAAGTCTTGCCGATCCACCGATTGCTTGCGTGCAAAAACCAACATCTGCCGAATCAGATTTGCACCACGGTAACCCTGCGCCTCAATCGATTCGATACGATTTACAGCACCACTATCGCCATCCATATTTTTTTTCAATAAATACAAATTGCCCATCATTGCGGCCAGCATATTATTAAAATCATGTGCGATGCCGCCGGCCAAAGTACCCACTGCTTCCATTTTTTGGGCGTGCACCAGTTTATTGCCCATTTCAATCTCTTCTGTCATATCCCGAATCACCGCGATATGCATGCGCTGACCATCTTCACCTTCAACCATCGTAATATTGGTCATTGCCTCATACGGTGCCTGATCGACACCGCTCCAGCGATTGCGCCCGGACCACTGTCCTTCTTTTAACAACGCATTTTGTACCAACTCCTCTGACCACACCTCATCACACCAGAAATGCCAAACCGAAGTGCCTTCCAGATGCTCTTTATCCTGACCAACATGGCGAACAAACGCCTGATTCACAAAATCAATATGCCCCTGTTGATCAAAAATACAAATCATGTCGCAAGCTTGATCCACCGCACCCACCAAATGTTCAACTTGCAGGTTTAAAGCCCGCGTTTCGGACACATCATGCAATAAAGCCAACCAATACTTCGCCTTATTGCCATCGAGACAAATGGGGCTCAGGTGCAGATCATTCCAGAATAGACTGCCATCCTTGCGTTTGTTTTTGAGCAACGCACGCACAGGCTGCACAGCTTTCAGTGCAGCTATAATTTTATCCTGATCGGCTTGCCATCCCATGCCCTGATTCAACAAACGGATAGGTTTTCCTTTCACATCGGCCATCGAATAGCCGGTAATGTCGGAGAACGCAGCATTGATATAAACAATCGCATGATCATCTGACGGATCTGTAATCACCAAGCCGGCATGGGAATGCTCAGCAATGGTACGAAAAAACACATCCTGTTCCCTAGCCTGTGCCAATGGTCGTACGATCCACAACTGCGCTACAATCGCGGTAATCAAACCGAGCAAAACCACATCGAGCATGTCCACCCACCACGAGGTCGCGCCATCGATCAAAAAATGAAAGGCAGTCATAATAAACAACTCTGAAACCATCACCACGGCCAACAATTTTATAGCAGGGATATATTTGGACATACTCATGGACTGTATGATCCCGCATTAGCCGTAAAATAAAAATGGGGAAATCAAGGTGTAAAAAATAAGGAATTTCCTCATGCGCTGGTGATGTTTGCTTTCGAAAAGATTTAAGCGTGAATAATATTCAACCGAATCGCCAACCGTGCCAGTTCAGCGCCTGTTTTTACGGCCAGCTTATTGAACACCCTCGTTTGATGGGTGCCTACTGTCTTCGGGCTAAGATGCAATATTTCAGCAATCTCTTTGGCATCACTGCCCTTGGCCAACAAAACAAACACCTCAAACTCGCGAGCCGTTAATAATTCCTGCGGATTATCCTGTTGATAGTGCAGATGATTCATCATTTGCTGCGCCAAGGATGGGGCAACCCATATTTCACCCGCTGCCACCGCACGAATTGCTTGCGGCATCAAATCGGGATCGTCCGATTTGCTAATATAACCCATCGCACCACCGGCCAAAGCGCGCCGAACAAAAGCTACATCATCAAACATACTCATCACCAATACTCTGGCATCAGGGATTCGTAGCAACAGGCGGCGCATAAAACCCAAACCACCTTCACCCGGCATAGAAATATCCGTCACCACAACATCCGGCTGCACAAGCAAGCAGTCCGCATAAGCAGACTCGCCATCGGATGCCTCGCCCACAATGTGAAGATCTGCCTCGATTTCAAGGAGTCGGGCAAAACCAGCCCGCACCACAGCATGATCATCAACCAGAAAAACCGAAATCACAATTTCTACACCTTTATCTTTTGCACAATCGTTTTTTTCTCGAGCGGGATTGTCACATAAATGCTCACCCCTTTAGCCTGCGCCGATTCAATGCGGATACTACCATGCAATAATTCAGTGCGTTCACGCATGCCAAGCAGGCCAAGGCCAGTCTCTTTAGTCACGCCCTTGCCCATATCCATGCCACAGCCATCGTCACAAATCGATAAATACAGGTCATCACCCTTCACATACAAATTGACGTAGACATGCTTGGCCTGTGAATATTTCGCCACATTGGTCAACGCTTCCTGCACAATCCGATACAAATGAATATTTTGTTCATCACTCAATGCCACAGACGGCTGTAAACAAACAAAATCTCCAATCACGCTTTCGCGCTGCGAAAACTGTTCCAGCATACCTTCAAGCGATGCACATAAGCCCAAACGATCCAAACTTGCAGGCCTTAAACCCTGCAATTGATTATGCACCGAATGTTGAATATGCCGCGTGATTTGACGAATCTGTTGAACGCCATCATGTGCCTTTTCATCCAGCTCGCTTTTAGCAATCACTGCCGCATAGGTTTGAATTGATGTTAGCGACTGCCCCATATCATCATGCAGCGAACGCGCCAGTTCATGGCGTTCTGTCTCCTGTGCCCCCATTTGCAATCGTAACAGATGCTGTTTCTCCGCCAGCAATTGCTCCCGTTGTATTTCCGAACGCGCCCACAGCCAAACCAGCACAAGCCACAACAGCAATAAAAACAAACTACTACCCATAAATAGACGCGAAATACTGCCGCCCCCCTCATGCAGTGCATCACACGAGACATACGATACAACTATCCAATCCCCTGCACCTGAATCCTGTGGTTCGCTTTGCCCGATCAGCGCATAAGGCGAAACTGTCGCAAAGGTAAATAACCCCTGTTCGGTAAGCACCTGACCATTGCGTTGATCAACGATGATATCCCACGTATGCGGAAATCGGCTGGCTAGATTATGACCTTCACGCTCTTCAAGCACCGACCCCCAAAGACTATTTTCATCTGCCGCATGGAAGAAAAAACCATTGGCATCCAATAACATGTTTTCCCCTCGCACATCCGTCGCATCCAAATAACGGTCAATCAACACCTTACCCAAAAAATTCAGCACCACGACACCCAGTTTTTCACCATCTGCGCCAATGATAGGGGCAGCAAAACGAATCACAGCCTTTAACGGATACTCGATGTGTCCATGCTCCACATTCAAGGTGAATTTAGAAATAAACACCGACTGATCCGGCATGGTCATGGTTTTCCAAAAATAAGCATGTTGACGTTTATCCTGCAAATCCGCTGCCGCGGTCATCAAGGTTTGTGCATTGCTGAAATTGGCTCGCACGATCTCACGCCCATGGCGATCCAATAAACGCACCTGATCATAAACACCCATCTGGCGAGAAAAAACATTAAAATCATGATTAAGTTCCTTCAACGCACGTTCGTCATCACCTCGCAATACACTCTTCACTTCGCTGTGATTGGCTAGAAATTTCACATGCAAAACAGCCTGTTTAATCTCCATGCGCACATTCTTTGCCTGACTTTCAATATGATGGGCTGTTTCCATACGCACTGTCGCCAGCTTCGCTTGCCGCTCTGATTGTAACAAAAAATAATTACCCAATACCATCAAGCCAACCACTGGCGAACTCAACAACAAGAAACGCCACCATGTACGCCTGATGTTTTTTGCATTGCTAAAATGATCCCGCATCGCATTCATGCTCTAAATATAACGATATTCATACGATAGAGCTACTTTAACCCAAAATCCGACATTGGGATTGAACGGCATACAACGTCATCATACAGAGCAGCGACTCGCGCACGAAGCGTGCATGCGGTTGCCCTGACCTGCAAGAGAATTGAACTTGTGCGTCTGCAACGATTGCGTAGTGTGCCGCGCTTATTTCAACGTCATGCACACAGAAAGGCAACACAGGAGAATCCCCATGAAAATCGCTAAAGATAAAGTTGTATCGATCCATTACACATTGAAAAATGATGCCGGATCGATCATTGATTCATCCGAGCAAGCTGAACCCTTGGTTTATTTGCATGGTGCGCAGAATATTATTCCCGGCCTTGAAAATGCACTTGAAGGCAAAGTCGCTGATGATGCGCTGGAAGTCAGTATCGAAGCCGTCGATGCTTATGGCGAATACAAAAAAGAACTCACTGAAGTGGTTGCCAGCAGCATGTTTGAAGGCGTGGACAACATCGAAGTGGGCATGGAGTTTCAAGCTGAAACCGAAGCAGGCATGCAGGTGATTCGCATTGCAGCAGTCGATGGCGATGAAGTGACCATTGATGGCAACCATCCACTGGCAGGTGAACGCCTGCATTTTGATGTGGCTATTGCTGAAGTACGTGAAGCCTCAGCCGATGAGCTCGAACATGGCCATGTGCATAGCGCTGGCTGTCATCATTAACAGGCTTTCTTATGCCTGATCTTGCAAATGATTCTCAATATTCTGAATCAGAACATTGAAATTGATCGGTTTCGAGAAAAAGATACTGTTGGGTGGTTGCGTATTCGTGCCCAGCACGTGCCATTTATCATAACCTGAAATAAAAATGATCGGCACATTTGAATCCGCACCCCTGATACGTTCAGCAACTTCCAGACCGTTATAATGTGGCATGATTACATCAAGCAATACCACAACAATATCATCACGGTGTTGCTCAAACAGCTTTAAAGCTTCCAACCCGTCAGCCGCTTGCAAAATACGACAGCCCAGACGTTGCAATATTTCCGCAGTTATTTCACGAATAAATACTGCATCATCGGCCAATAAAATCGTTGCTTGTTGAGATGTTATAACACCAGTCATCGCTATCACCCCTTCCCTTACGCAACCGCGAACAGCCACCTTGCAACAAGGTGGGTAATCTTTGCCTGTTCAATCATCAGGCGCTATTGCCAAACGTCGGTGCAGGTATTCGGCTAATGCTGTAATTCAACTAGGCATACGCCCCATGATCTATCCACCACCCATGTATGGCCTTTTTTTTGCTATTCTACTGAAGGGGTAAACTTCATAGATGAAAGCCTATCTTTTACGCACGCTATCGGAGTCTGATGGTGATCGACCAACAGGCCGTGCGGAAAAAATCTCCAAACTCACCAAAAAACTGTTGTTTTATAACATGCAAATCACACAGATTTTGCCATACAGGCCAGCATGGAAGGTTTAAGCGCTCGCAACAAGCGGGATAAGGCCATGCAGTTGATCATGAATCAGAAGGCGCAATTGGCCGAGCAACTGGCTGCAATTATTGAACGGGCTGATATCGGTATTCTGATTCATAATGAAAAGGGTTTATTGTTTGCCAACCCCTATGTGCTGGAACGCATGCAGGTGACATCCTTTGATCAAATCAAGGGGCGCAATGTGCTGGAATTTGTGCACCCGGACGACCATTCCGTCATCATTTCACAAATAGAACAAATCGTTCAGCATGGTACATCTTTTTACAGAGAGCCGTTTCGTCATATCAACCGTTCCGGCGATTGCCTCGAAATCGAGCAAACATCCATGCCCATTCATTATGAAGGTCAGATGGCTATTCTGGTCATTGCACTCGATATGACCGAACGCAATACACAAGATCGAGCCCTCAAACACATGCTGGAGAAGAATAAAATATTGGCTCAGCGCGTGATGAGCATTCAAGAGCAGGAGCGCATCATGATTGCACGTAACCTGCATGATGATTCAGGCCAGTTGCTGACCGCCATCAGTGCCAATTTAATGTCTATCAAACCACATATCACAGACCCTGACATACAGGCACGCATCACAGATACTGAACAGATGGTCGGGCAGTTGTTTTCCACACTGCGTGTCACACTCGATAACCTGGATCAGACGCATATTGATGCCATCGGCCTGTCTGGGGCACTGCGCAATAATGCCGAGTTGTGGGCAAAACGTTACGCCATCACGGTAAATATAGATGCATGCGATTTGATGGATCATCTCAATACCGAGCTGGCCACATCCGTATTCCGTATAGCACAGGAAGCCATGACCAATATCGCCAAATATGCAGCAGCAAAGCATGTTTGGCTTCGCATGCACAAGCTAGAAGCCGCGCCTGCATCGATCCACCTGAGCATCCGGGATGATGGTTGTGGTTTTGATATACCGACTGCCGAAGGAAAAGGCTTCGGACTGCTCAATATGAAAGTTCGTGCCGATCAGATTGGTGCGACACTGCGCATAGAAAGTATTATCGATAAAGGTACCAGCATATATCTCGACCTAGCCCTAACAACGCCGGAGGATGCATGAATCAAAACATAAAAATTCAATTGGTCGATGATCATGTACTGGTGCGCACCGGTTTCAAATATGTACTTGAAGGTAATGCCAATATTTCGGTTGTAGCCGAATCCAGTGATGGTAAAGCCGCTATTGCAGATTTTTCCAGCAGCAAGCCGGATCTGGTATTAATGGATATCTCCATGCCCGGCATGAGCGGCTTGGCGCTAATTCAACACCTGCTTACCCGTCAACCTGCTGCTAAAATCATTATCATCAGCATGTTGGGGGCTGATACTGCCAGCCGCGCCATGGCCGCTGGAGCCAAAGGATTTTTGAGTAAACATGCAGCCGCAGCGGAGATGTTGCTTGCTGTGCAAACTGTCATGCAAGGTGAATGTTATATTGATCGTGAAACAGCCCAGCACATGGCCATTGCCCAGATGCAGGGCAATCATGAACCCTTACAATCGCTCTCGGCGCGTGAATATGAAGTGTTTATCCATTTGGCCAAGGGGCTGAGTATTCAAGCCATTGCCGACACATGTTTTCTCAGCCCCAAAACAGTGCGCTCCCACAAAGCCAATATCATGCACAAATTACATTTGAACAATACGGTTGAGTTTGTACGCTTCGCCATCAAAACAGGCATTATCGATAGCGGTTTAGAAACATAAGGCGATAAAGCTCTGGCAATCACTTCAATCTACGCAAGAGCAATACACATGCACCACCGCCACTGCCCGGCTGGGGTATAGCCGCGAGCATCAGATGCGCCAAGGGGCCTGAAGCAAGCCAGTGGTATACTGCCTCTTTCAATACCGCCTTTCCCCCTTCGGAATGCAAGCCGCGCCCGTGCACGATGCACAACACACGAATCTGCTGGCTGAGCGCCTGCTGCACCGCATCGTGCAAGAGGCTTAATGCAGCATCGCGTGTATAACCATGCAGATCGATATTCAGCCCGATAGGCGGTGAACCACCAGCCAAGCGTTTAATGCTATCGCGAGATACGCCATCAGCCACCCATAACCACGCATCACCTGTACCATGCAAGCGTTGATCTGTTGAGGCTGAACCCATGCGCGAATGCTTGGGCGATGCATATTGTGATTTGTTCTTGTATTGAGCACGCTGTACTTTTGCTTTTTCAATGCGGACTTTAGCACTGTGTTGAATCGGTTTTACTTTATGCATGGCCTCGCTGAAGATATCGTGATCATCGTCATCGTCGTCCAACATCGCTGCTATTCTGGCCGCTCTGGTCGCGCCAACAATTGCAGCAACGCATGTTGAATATCCAATTGACCGCTAAGAATTTGATGCACACTTTGCATCAATGGCAATTCCAACTCCAACTTCTCCGCCATCAATGCAACCGCTTGCGCTGTGCGCACACCTTCCACCACTTGCCCTATTTCCGCTTCAGCTGCGCTCAGGCTTTTTCCCTGCGCAACCGCAATGCCAAAACGCCGGTTGCGTGACAAACTGCCGGTACAGGTGAGTACCAGATCACCGAGGCCAGATAAACCCATCATGGTTTCCGTGCGGCCACCGCATGCAACAGTCAAACGCGCGATTTCCGACAAGCCGCGAGTCACCGCTGCGGCAACAGAGTTGTGACCAAAGCCTAGGCCATCGGCCATGCCTGCAGCGATAGCAATGACATTCTTTAAGGCTCCGCCCATGGCCACACCAATGACATCATCACTGGGATAAATACGGAAATTGGTATCATCAAAAAAGGAGGCGGCATGTTGAGCCAACACCAGTGTTTCAGCTGCCATAGTGATGGCGGTCGGCTGATTTAAAGCAACTTCCATGGCAAAGGAAGGGCCGGACAACAAGGCAATCCGCGACGTTTCAATATGTTGCGCCAATATTTCATCATTGCGTTGCAAATGTTCCGGATGCAAACCTTTGCAGGCTGCAATGACCGGATAATCACCGGCCGCCAAATGGGGCAGATAATCATCCATCGCGATGCACGGCAAGGCATAAATACAGGCATCGATATTGGCAATCGCAGCACTCAAATCCGATGTGAGTAGAATATTATCCGGCAAACGGATGCCGGGCAGATAATCGCTGTTTTCACGGCTGGCATTGATACGATGCACCTGCTCGATGTCACGGGTGTATAAACGCACTTCACGTTTGCCGGAACGCGCCAGCACCATCGCCAACGCAGTACCCCATGATCCGGCTCCCAGCACACATACCTGTTCTCTCATGATTTTTCTTCCTCTACGCTTCGATTCCGTGTTCGCGGCAATAGCTGCGACAACACTAGCAGCAATACCATCGCCAACAGTGGCCAGTCACCCCAGCGTACATAAGGGGTGATCACCCGGGAGGTGGTAAAACTGCCTTTTAATACCGTGGGAATCCACCATTCCACTTGCTCGACCACCACACCATTCGGCTGAATAATCGCTGTTACGCCGGTATTTGCCGCACGCAGCACATAACGTCCGGTTTCCACCGCACGCATGCGAGCAGCCTGAAAATGCTGCCATGCGGCAGGCGTATGGCCATACCATGCATCGTTGGTCACATTGACCAACACGGCGGCTCCAGCCAAGACACGGCCTCTCGCTTCTTCCGGAAACAGCGATTCGTAACAAATTAGCGAACCGTAATTCAAACCACGCACGCTCAGTACACCGGCATCCACCGCCGGTTTGAAATCGGCAATTTCCGGCACCAGCGTATGCAAAAATGGAATCCAAGCCGGCACATACTCACCGAACGGAACAAGGTGATGTTTACCGGCAAATTCGAGGTGATCTTGTGCAGGATCATGGGCAAACAAACCATTTTGAGCTGCTCTGTTGCTAGTTGGACGGCTATGTGTCGAACGGTCTCCTATCAGTTTTAACCCACCATACAATAGCGGGGTCTGCCAGCTGGCGATTTGCTGATTCAGCCAATGATTCCAGCTCGGTGAGCGTTCAAGAAAAAAGGGAACCGCCGCTTCCGGCCAAATGATCAAATCCACATCCGGCGCAGCCAGTGCGGACAAATCGGCATAACGATGCATCGTCTCACCGAGAAAAGCGGCATCCCACTTTTGATCTTGCGGAATATTACCCTGCACCAGCGCCACACGCTGCGATGTTCCATCGGCTGTGAATGGAGCCGGAGTAATGACAACCAGCAGCAGGGTGAGCAGTAGCCCGAAACCACCCACGCGTTTCTGATTGGAAAAAATTAGCAGCAACGATGCCGCTAGCAAAGCCGGCAACAGAGCTAAAGCATAAACACCGAACCAAGATGCCCAGCCGATAGCCGGCGTATCCAGCAATGCATTACCGAGCGCCGTCCACGGCAAACCGGTTAAAATATTGCCGCGTAACCATTCGACAAGCACTGCCGTGGCTGGAAAGACCAACAAAACCCAAGCAGAGCGCCCTGCCAAGCGCCATGTTAACCATGCCCATAGAGCGGGGAACAACGCCAGTACAGAGCCCAGAAAGAGCACACAAAAAGCCGCTGCAATCCATGGCAAATGACCGTACTGATGCAGGGTTGGAGCCACCCACCATGCTCCGAAGGCAAACCAGCCTAGGCCAAAAAAGAAGCCGGTGAGTACAGGCGAGCCATGCCGAATCAGCCACAGCCAGCCGGTGAGCGCAGGGATAATCAACCATGCTTGATCGAATGGCGAAAACACAAAGGGCATCAGTGCGCCGCACAGCAAGGCCGCGATGGCTTGCAGCTTACGACTCATTATGATGAAGGTTGAGCGCGGCTGGTTTGAGGGGAGTCTGCTGGAGTGCCCGCAGTTTGAGAACGAACAGCTTGAGAACGAACAGTTTGAGTGCGAGCAGCTTGAATACGAACCGGCTGAATACGCACCTTGTTGATGCGCCGGGGATCAGCTTCGATGATTTGCACCTGCAGATCATCGATATTGACCTGCTCGCCAGTCTGGGGAATGCGGCCAAGATGTGCAGTCAGCCAACCACCAACAGTATCGTAATCACCTTCAGGCAATTGCCGGCCAAGCCCTTCGGCCAATTCTTCGATATGCATGCGTGCCTGTACCATATAACTGCCATCGCCGAGTGCATCGAGTTCACTGGCTTCCTGCTCGCCGTCTTCACCAATATCACCGATAATTTCGACCATCAGGTTGGCTAGGGAAATAAGCCCGGCGGTACCGCCGTATTCATCGAGCACAATGGCAATGCGACATGAATGTTCACGCATTTCCGATAACAAACCGGAGATTTGCTCCAGCTCCAGGACCCGCAAACACGGGTGCAGCAAGCTGGTTAGCGCCGGACTGCTGCCCGACAAGCGTGCTTTGACCACATCGCGCACATGCACCACACCCAGCACATGATCAATATCCCCGTCCATCACCGGCAAACGTGTCACACCTTGTTTAAGCATCATCTGCTCGACATTGGCCAAGCTATCATGCACTTCAACCGCATGAATGGCTGAGCGCGGCACCATCACTTCTCGTACCCGCGTATCATGGAAATCAATCAATTGCTCCAGCATGGTGCGCTGGGCATCCGATTGCACCGCTTCCGCACGCCCCAACACGCGCAACAGCTCTTCAGCATCGCGACCGGGTCGAATGCGTTCAATCATCATCGCACGCATTCGCCCCATCCAGTTTTGCAGCATACTCATAGACTCTCCGTCACAGGATAGGGATTGTGCAAGCCCATCGCCTGCATGGCTTGTGTCTCGAGTTTCTGCATGTGTTCGGCTTCCGCATCATTGCTATGATCAAAGCCGAGCAAGTGCAATGTGGCATGGATAATCAGATGCAGACAATGATCATCCACCGGTACAGCGAGACGAGCCGCTTCCCGCTCTACGAACGGCACGGCCAATGCTATATCCCCCAACGACGCGGAGAAATCAAACGGTGCTTGCTGCATAGGAAAGGACAACACATCGGTAGTTTTATCCTGATCACGCCATTGCCGATTTAAGGCGTGTATCGATGCATCGCTGGCAAAGCGCACACATAGCTCGATATTTTTCTCTCCTGCAAAGCCGGCACAAGCGCAGGCTGCACGCACTGCCGCTTCAATTGATTGCGGTGCTGCAATCAATGCCGATGCTGCAAAATCAATACCATCATCAATGAGCACATCAATCATGGCTGGAGCCTGCCTCACGCTCTTCATAGGCATTAACAATTTGCTCAACCAACTGATGACGCACCACATCCTTGCTGCTTAAACGGCAGATGGAAATATCACGCACATGCTCCAGCACATGCAGCGCATGCAGCAAACCACTCTGCTGATGGCGTGGCAAATCCACTTGCGTCACATCGCCGGTGACCACCATTTTTGCGCCAAAGCCCAAGCGGGTGAGAAACATCTTCATTTGTTCGCGGGTGGTGTTTTGTGCTTCATCGAGAATGACAAACGCATCGTTAAGTGTACGACCACGCATATAGGCAAGCGGAGCGACCTCAATACGGTTTTGCTCGAGCAGGGCATTCATCTTTTCCACGCCCAGCATATCGGACATGGCATCGTAGAGCGGACGCAAATACGGATCGATTTTTTGTTGCAAATCACCGGGCAAAAAGCCCAGCCGTTCACCGGCCTCAACCGCTGGACGGGTGAGAATAATACGCTCCACCTGATTGCTGTTCATCGCAGCAATGGCGGCGGCAACTGCCAGATAGGTTTTACCGGAACCCGCTGGCCCTACTGCCAGAGTCAGAGTTTTTTGCTGCATCGCTTTGAGATACACACGTTGATTGGCGGTCTTACCACGAATGCGGCGACGGCCAGCCAGCAACACGTCGCCGCCGTTTTCAGCTGCGCCCTTATCTACACTCTTATCCACACAGCTATCCACGCCATCATTCACTCTATTCTCCCCGTTGTTTTTCTCATCGGCATGCGCAGCTTTGCCTGCGTTTCCATCGGCTTTTCCTGTATCATCGCGCAGCACACCTTCCACATCCACATCACGCAATTCACCGGCTTGCCGGGATGATTGATGCAGCAAGCGGCGCATAGCTTGTTTGGCAGATTTCGCACGCTTGCCTTCAATATTCCAATCGCCGGGCTGGCCTAAAAAGCGCACGTTAAAAAACTCTTCAACCCGACTTAATACCCAGTTATTGGCTCCGCAGAGATTACGCAACGAGGCAGGATTCAATGTTTCCAGACGTAAAACAATGCTCATTTACTCACCTGCCAAAATCAGTTCACCGCGCAGCGACTGGCCAAAGGCTTGCGTAATACGCACCGGCATAATCTGACCGACCTGACGCGGATTGCCTTTAAAATGCACAATTTTAAAATCTGCCGTGCGCCCCTGCATGTCGCCATCGCCACGGCTTTCTTTTTCAATCAACACCTGCAATGTCTTGCCGAGCTGGCGCTGCATGGCGTTGCGCGTTTGCTCACGCATCAAAGTCAATAACTGCTGCAAGCGGGCATCTTTGACTGCCAACGGCACATCATCATCCGACTTGCCTGCCGGCGTGCCGGGGCGCGGACTGTATTTAAAACAATAGGCCGAGTCATAACCCACCCGGCGCACCAGATCGAGTGTCTGCTCAAAATCAGCATCAGTCTCACCCGGATAACCGACAATAAAATCGGATGATAAAGACAGACCCGGACAATGCTCCCGCAATTCATCGATCAAGCGGAAATAGTGTGCCCGATCATGGCCACGGTGCATGGCTTTCAACAACGCATCCGCGCCACTTTGAATGGGCAGATGCAAATACGGCATGAGTTGCGGAATTTCACCAAAGGCAACACAGAGCTCGGATGTCATTTCCATCGGATGACTGGTCGAAAAACGCAGCCGCTGCAAGCCTTCAAGCTCCGCCACCGCATACAGCAACATGGTGAAATCCCATTCTTCACCGTCAGGACCCAGACCACGATAACCATTTACATTTTGCCCGAGCAGGCTGATTTCCACGGCTTCGCCGGCCAGCAGTTGCCGGCATTCGGTTAGAATATCGCTGACCGGACGCGATAATTCCGGCCCGCGCGTATAAGGCACGACACAGAATGTGCAGAATTTATCGCAACCTTCCATAATGGTCACACAACCGGCAATGCCATGGCTTTCTGGTTTGGGCAGATGATCGAACTTCTCAATTTCGGGCATATCAATTTCGGTGATATTGACCCGCTCACGGCGAATCTGTTTGACCATTTCCGGCAAGCGGTGATAAGTCTGCGGACCAAACACAATATCAACATAAGGTGCGCGTTTTTGAATGCGTTCGCCTTCCTGCTGACCGACACAGCCACCAACCCCGATAATCATATCGGGACGCTTATCTTTCAGTTTTTTATAGCGACCGAGCTCGGAATAGACTTTGTCTTCCGCCTTTTCGCGCACCGAGCAGGTATTCATCAAAATCACATCGGCATCGGCAGGCTCAGCCACCAGGCGCAAGCCATAAGCCTCTTTCATCATATCGGCCATGCGTGATGAGTCGTATTCATTCATCTGGCAGCCGTACGTTTTTATAAACAGGGTATCGAGATTTCTCGCAGTCTTGGATTGTTTTTTCATAGAATGACGCACGCTAAATGGGACAACCAATGCA
>CAYOTF010000003.1:24487-32312 GCA_964406805.1 uncultured Zetaproteobacteria bacterium
TCCCCGCGCAGCATAAGCTCAATGGCAGCAGACTTGCTAGGTCTGCATTATTGCATTATTGCCATAGTGAACACGTATAGCGCAGTGAATTGCCCAAGCGTCATTGCTCTGTATTTATCCGTGTGGCATCAACGGAGGCAGCATGTCCTGGTTAAGTAATTTTTTTGGTAAATTATTCGGCAGTAAAAAAGAGCATAGCCAGCCTCAGCGTCCATCTCAAAAAAAATCGCCCCCAACAAAGAAACAGCAACTCAAACACACACAGACTGAAATCAAACGTGAATATCCACCTCATACGCTTGGTGGCTTGCTTAAACGCAGCCCCGCCCCCATGCCTGATATGCACAGCTATGATGTAAATCACCCTCCTTCTATTGCTCAAGATGCACGCGACCATTTGCAGGCTCGCATCAATCAGATCCCACCGATGCCAGAAATTTGGCACAAGGTGCAGGAAATTCTGCAACAAGATGACGCTTCTGCTGCCGATCTGGGTCAATGTGTCGCACAAGACCCGGTATTAACCGCACAGATTATAAAAGTATGCAATTCCTCAGTTTATGCCGCCAGCGGTGGCAATGAGATAAGCAATATTCCTTTGGCCATTGCCCGATTGGGTCTTGATGAAGCCAGCAGCATTATTTTCCGTTGCCTGGCACCTGACCTCGGCGGCAGCGCCCAGCGTAAGATGGAGATTCGGCATATCTGGTTTCATGCTCAGGGCATTGCCATATTATCGCGTATTCTGGCTGAACCTACGCATCAGGTTTCCCGCCATGAAGCTACCTTGACCGGCATGCTGCATGACATTGGCAAACTGGTGATATTGCATATCGAATCGGATCAACAGCTGGATAAACTCAAAAAGCTGATTGATCAGGGCATACCATCGCTGGCGGCTGAATATCAAAGCTTTGGTTACACGCATATCGATGCAGGCATGATGCTGGCATTGCACTGGCGTTTACCCAAATCGGTACAGCAGTCCATTTCCTTCCACCATCATCCGGCGGTCATGAAAGTCGCACATTTACCACAGGGGGCACAGCAGCATGCCATGCTGGTGCTGCATGTTGCTCATCTTGTGTTGCAACATGACTTTAAGCCTGCGAACAAGCAGCAAAGCGCAGAACAGAGGGGCGAACACAGCTCAATCTGGCACAGCCATCAACGCACCTGCTTGCATGATACCTTGTCTTATGTTCAGAACGAGATGTCGATTTCACTCGAAAGCGAATCGTTTTACAGCCAATTGGACGTGGAAATAGAACGTTTAAAACGATCCTTTCCTGATTTGTTCGAGTCTGAATCTTAAGATGAAGCGTCACTATTGAGCACCGTTTATCGCAGAGCACACAGAAGAGCGCAGAGTAAAATCAAAGCCATGCAGGATTGTGCATCCGGTCAGGCGGCTCTCCCATGTACACATAGAATACCTTGCTGTCTTATCATGCCTTGCTTGCATAACTCTGCGTACTCTGCGGTAAAATATTTTTGACTATTCTTGTTACAATCCTACAAACTGAAAATGCCCTGCAATTCTTCAAAACCATCTTCCAGCTCGATTTCGACTGCGGCCAGATGTGTTTCATTTAAACCGAGGCGTTGCATGGGTGGATAATGCAACGCATCAATGCCTTCAGGCACGTCATCAAAGGGTGGTTTATGACCAGTATCAGCCAGCATAAACTGCACCGAATCAATCAGATCAATCAAGTTTTCACGTGGCCGATCATCCGATTCTACACCGTGATGTGAAGCCAGCGAAATAAACGAATCGGGCATTTCCCAATAGGTTAACAAACGGCCGCCCATTTCACGGTGCAACTGGCTTAACACCTGATGGTTTTCTTCCAGACTACGGCTGGCCAATTCTTCTGGCACTGCACATACAATTGCCGAGACCCCGACATCAAACATCATGCCGGCCATAAAGGCTTCTTCCGGATCCACACTGCCAACCAGCTTGGCTAAATGCTGAGCGGCGACTGCCACCAGCAAAGCATGTTTGGCGCTTTCGCGCAGCAAGGATTGCAATGTTTTATCTTTTACGGCCAAATGCAATTGAGATGAAATTGCGGTCATCAATTGCAATGTCCTGCGCCCACCGAGACGTTGAATGGCCATCGACAAATTACGAATCTCATGGCTGCCCGATTTGAAGCGGGCGCTGTTGGCGATACGCAATACGGTGGTGGAAAAGGTGGTATCGGAACCAATTACGCGGGCAATATCCGCCGCTCCCTTCTCTTCATCTTTAACGATTTTACGCACCTCGATCACCGCTTCTGGCAAGATCGGCAAACGGGCATCACCATCACGAAAGCGTCGCCGTATTGCTTCCGCCAGTTCAAATGTATCGTTGCTCATATTTCATGCCCCATCAATTGATAAATTTCGTCCACGCTACGATGCGACGGTGAGCGTGGTGCTATGCGATAGACTTCTTCAGCCGTGGTTAAGCCGAGCAGCACTTTATACAAACCATCTTCCATGAGCGATAACAAATCGGTACTTTCGCAACTGATCTGGCGCACATCCTGTGATGTTTTGCGCTCCAGAATCGCTTCGCGCACATCTTCATTAAGCACCAGCAACTCATGCAGGGCGGTGCGGCCATGATAACCTGTGCCATAACAGGTGCCGCAACCGGTACCACGGTAGAAGGTATGATTGCGCAAGGTGTTATCATCAATACCAATCATATTGGCGATGCGTTTATTGGGCATGTAGGCCTGGCGACAATCCGGGCAGATGGTGCGAATCAGGCGCTGCGCCAAAATACTGACCACGGTGGATGAGATCAAAAAGGTTTCAACACCCATATCAATCAAACGCAACAAGCCACCAATCGAATCTTCAGTATGAAAGGTGGTAAGCACTTTATGGCCGGTGAGCGCTGCCTGCACAGCCACCTGAGCCGTTTTTTTATCCCGCACTTCGCCGAGTACAATAATATCCGGATCCTGCCGTACTAGCGATTTGAGTGATTCATCAAATGTACGCCCTGCAACTTTATCGACCGAACATTGGATAATCCCGGGCACGATATATTCCACCGGATCTTCCACCGTAATAATTTTGGTGGTAGGCCTGTTCAAATAATCAATGGCGGCATACAGCGTGGTGGTTTTACCCGATCCGGTGGGCCCGGTAATTAGAATCACACCGGTGGGTACATCGAGTGCTTCATGTTTAAAGCGATCCAGCAAGCCACGGCTCATGCTGATCTGTTCGATGGTTTTCAAGCCACCACTACTGCGCAGCACACGCATGACCAGATTCTCACCATAAATGGTCACATAGGTTGAAACGCGATAATCCGCAGAAATATTACCCACTTCGCGGCTAAATCGACCATCCTGATGACGGCGATTATCGGAAATATCCATTTCTGCCAGCACCTTGATGCGAGCCGTCACGCGTTGCGCCAATTCAGCCGGTAAATCCATTTTATGAATCAATACACCATCGAGGCGCAAACGAATGCGGGTATTGGAATCCATCGGTTCAATATGAATATCACTGGCGTTTTCTCGAATCGCAGCCAGCAGAATACTATCCACCACTTCGGCCACTTGATCGTGCGCTTCAGTTTTCCCATCCACCGCTTCGAGTTTGCCGAGCATGGATAGCAATGCGCTTTCCGCCACAATAGAAACCACGGCTTTTTTGCGCAACTGACGTTCAATTTCTTCGATGGCGATATTGTTTAAAGGATTGGCTGTGGCGATGGATACTTTATGTTCGCTGGCTTCATAAGGCACGGTCAAATGCATGCGCATAAATTTGATCGGGAAGCGGCGCAACAACTCACGATCCGCCATATCAACATCAATATGAATCAAGGGCAAACTCAATTGTTCGGATAATGCCTGCGCCAGCTGCCGATCATCAATCAGACCCAGTTTACGGATCACTTCACCCATGCGCTGACCAGGGGAGGTTGCCAATTTCGCTTCAGCCAGCTGCAGCTGAGCCAGCGTGATATAACCCAGCTCACAGATTAATTCACCAATGCGAAAACTCTTACCGTGTTTGCGAATCAGACGGCGCTGTTCATCTTCGGTGAGCATACCGAGTTCCACAAGAATCGTGGATAACAGTTTATGATTGCCCAGTTTCTGCTGAATGCGCATGGCTTTTTTTGCATCGACATCGCGCAATACCGATTCCGCCACCAGCATGGCAGCAAAATAGCCACCTGGACACTGTGCTAACGCACTCATCAAAGCTCGGTGTTCCACACTGTGATGATCTTTGCGCTCGATGTCGTTTTGTTGGCTCATGCGTTCTCCTGCTTATCAGCAGGTTTCAGCAGGATTCATGCCAGTTTATCCGGTTACCATGCAAACAATCTCAGCGCGAAGCCATACGAGCCTTGATAAAACCGATCAGTGATAACAGCAACAGCAGGGGTAACAACGGATCAAATGGCGTACGGCCTGTGTTGATTACACATCCACCTCCGCCGCCAGCTCCACCGATAGCTGCTGTTGGCAAAGGTGCTACACTTCCCACGCCAACAGGATCTATAATCACACCACTAGCCGGATCCAAGTCTAGTGTCCCTCCATCAAGCAGTGTTACCGCGACAGTATTAGCATTGACTTGAGTCCATTGATCTGTCCCATTTCCATTGGGAATTAAAGTATAAACACCCGCATTATTTACTTTATATAAAACCAAATTAACTGGTAAAATAGTGCTAAATGTTAAATTCACCGTTTGACTACTACCCGAAGGAACTGTGGTAGAATAACTAACAAGCCCAAACGGGAAAGATACGCCGGTGGGGGGGGGTGTCCCGGTGGTCGTACTCGTGGAAAAGTTTGAAATAATTTCATTAGCAGAAACAATATCCACAGTTGCAGCGCTACCAGCTAACGCAATTTGAGCAGTCGTACCATTTACCGTTGTTCCTAGTGCCATCACTTTCACAACACGTATTGCCGTAGCAGTGTTGTTCGCAGTATCTGTTGCGCTATACGTCACAGAATAAACACCAGCTATTGCTTTATTTACGGTTACTGTAGAGGTAACATTTACAGCGCCACTGTGATTATCTATAGCTACTGCACCAGCATCTGCATAAGTCTGTCCAACTTGAATAAACGTAGGGTTATTACCTTGGATTGTGATCACTGGTGGAGTGGTATCTGCAAGAGTTGCTGCATTGGCAGTTGCAGTGAATGTTGAATTGATGAAATTATTAAATGCCCTAACTCTATAATGAAAGGTGGTTGAAGCAGGTAACCCAGTATTGTTAAAGCTGTTTGCGTTAGCTGCTGTCGTAGCGATTTGTGTAAACGTTACACCACCATTGGAGCTGCGTTCAATCTTAAAGCCGGTTTCATTATTTGAAGCATCAACCCAAGTCAAATTGATTTGAGAACTTGATGCTGCTGTTGCTATGAGTGTTGTCGGTGCCGCTACAAATGCCAGCGTTGTCGTATTGGCAGTTGCAGTGAATGCTGAATTGATGAAATTATTAAATGCTCTAACTCTATAATGAAAGGTGGTTGAAGCAGGCAGTCCGGTATTTGCAAAACTAGTTGCATTGGCTGCGGTCGTAGCAATCTGGACAAACGTTGTACCACCATCCGCACTGCGTTCAATCTTAAAACCGGTTTCATTACTTGAAGCATCCACCCAAGCCAGATTAATTTGCGTGGCCGATACCGCTATTGCGCTGAGTGTTGTGGGAGCAGCAGGAGACGCTGTACTCACAGCTGCCAGTGTCGCCTGAGCATCGACAATCCCGGTGCCGCAATTATTCGGATTGGAGGCACAAAAGCCTGCGGCTACAAATGGGCGAACGCTATTCTGCAAGGCTGATTTTACTTGTGCAGGCGAAAGGGTGGGATTCACCGCAAACATCAACGCAACCAAGCCTGCCACATGCGGGGAAGCCATGCTGGTGCCTTGGTAAAAAACAAAAGCATTATCATTCAAGGCAACTGTTGTACCACCGTCCAAAGTGGAAAGAACACCGTTGGCATCGCCATTGACGATTTGCTCACCACCCGGTGCCATGACCGCCACTTCGGCACCAAAGTTACTATACCCTGCTTTCAAACTGGCTGGGCCATGCGCTGCTACAGCAATTACCCCCGTGCAGCTAGCTGGATTAACAGCGTTGGTATTTGTGTTTGCATTGCCTGCAGCAACCACGATTACTTTTCCCAAAGCGACGATCTGAGTAATGATAGCTTGCTCAGCTGCAGAGCATGCACCAGTCCCGCCGAGGCTCAAATTTAATACATCGGCAGGATTAGGGTTGTTCGGCACGCCGGCTACAGCAATACCGGCAGCCCATGCCATGGCATCGATAATATCAGAGGTGGGACCACCACATTTACCCAGCGCCCGAACCGGCAGAATTTTACCTGTCCAATCGACACCGGCCACACCGATACCATTATTCGTTGCCGCACCAATCGTGCCGGAGACATGTGTGCCATGCCATGAACTGTTGCTTGCTTGACTTCCAACTCCGCATTCACCGGCTATCACTGCATCACCCGGATCTGTCGGATCGGGATCTCGGCCATTACCATCATTGGCAACAGTAAGATTTGAAATCATATCGAAGCCAGGCAATAACCGCCCGGCTGCAAAATCGCTATGGTTGGGTAAAATACCCGTATCGATCACTGCCGTAATCACATTGGCAGCACCAATGGAGATATCCCATGCAGCGGGTAAATTCATGCCGTGGTTGGCACTGACATCATAATGCCATTGCTGGGCGTAGAGCGGATCATTGGGCACTCGCATCGGATGCAACATCCGATCCGGTTCGGCGTATTGGACGGCCGGGTTGTTTGCCAAGTTGTTGGCTAATGCCATGGCCTGATCAATCGGCATGCGCGATGGCAGTTTTAACACATGCGCCTGACCCGCCATCCGGCGCACATAGGTCATTTGCACACCTACCATACCACTGATCGTGGCCATCTGATTGGCATTCATCACCGTCGCCATGGAGCTTGCAATCTGCACACCTTGCGGCGCACGCATTTTAACAATCAAACGATCGACATATTCGCTGCCTGCTGCTGCATTCAACGGCTGCATATTCACTACTGCACTGGCCTGGTTTGCACTGAACAGCATGCAAAACCATGCCATCATCATCCATGTTTTCATTTGCATCGGATCTTCCTTTGTTTTTTAGTCACTCTCTTGAATAACAAAATGGAATAGCTACCACCTAAATCCTGCAATCCGCTGATAATGTAATCCAAAAAGGGTGGACTCCTCCAAGAGTTAGCAGCTCAATCAAAAAACGAAGGAGTCACCTTTTCAGTGAGTAAATCTAATGTAAAACGTGACCGTAAGTCTATGCGGAAAGTAACCATTGAAGGTTCTGGCAAGAATTTAACAACTTATGGCGGCTTGATTCCAGTGATGAAATTCCTTGGGCGGTTTGGATTCAGAGACAGCTTTCATGAAGTTATTCACCACACAAGAGCGAACAATGCCCACTATCAGTTATCCGATGCTGTTGAGTTAAACCTCCTCAGTTTAATTGCTGGAGCGCGCAGTCTGGATGAAAGCGTTCGAGTTTGGGGCGATGCCGGTTGGCTGGACTTACGCGGCGATGGCTACCTGATCAAGGTAGGCTGAAAGGCTTAACAGGCCTGCTCGAAGCAAAAAAGTGGACGGCTATCGCCGGATATGGTGGCTGGGAGCAAAGCACATTTACGCATCGCTGTGGCACATGGTCTCGCACACGGGTATTTGTAGCGGTACGCAGAGCCAACGATGAAGATAGCCGTCAGGGCAAGCTATTGGATATGCGGGCGTACGATTATTTCTG
>CAYOTF010000004.1:0-31856 GCA_964406805.1 uncultured Zetaproteobacteria bacterium
ATGTACGCGATTTCTTTCGATGGCTCGGCTTTTGCATCCCAGTGAATAATTGCTTCCACATCAGCACGCGACACCACCTCGCCATCTTCACGACGCAACAGGTTTTCCAACAATATTTTCATCGAGAATGGCAAATGATCCACATTACCCGCTGCTTTCAGAGCATAATAGGTATAGGTCTTATCTCCAACCTGAAGGCTATCTTTGGCATTAAAACTATTTTCCATGTTTGGCTCCCGCGATTCAAAAAGAAAACGCAAGCTAGCCACAACCGTCACATTTCAAAAGCACCGTGTATTTAATGTTTACCGCAGCACCCCAGGGTGGCCTCTCTTGCTTCGCAATTCACCTCCAGGACGCGAAGGACGCAGAGGAAGTCAAAAACATAATATTAGTAAGCCTGATCAAACGCGCGAAACGCTATTCATTGCACCTCTGATTTATCCAACACCTGTATCACAAAACAACAACATGTTTTTTTGCTTTTACTCTGCGTAACTCTGCGGTGCATCGCTTTTCCTAACCTTTAGCCACAGATGAACACCGATACACACAGATCAGTCTTTCCTCTGCGTCCTTCGCGTCCTCTGCGGTGCATGCTTTTGACTGCCGTTTTGAGTTTGATCTATTCCTTGGCAAGCTCCCCCGTTAGGGTCTGGCCATGTCCAATAATCTCTCTGCACGTTTAACGTTTGATGATCTACCCACCTGGTTTGCCGCAGGCTGCAAGCCGCGCGATGCATGGCGCATCGGCACCGAACATGAAAAAATCGGTTTTTGTATGGATTCGCTCAAGCCAATCCCCTATGCCGGCAAGCGTAGCATCAAAGGGTTATTGGAAATGCTGGCAGGCCATGGCTGGGATCCGGTCGTTGAAGGCAAGAACATCATCGCTTTGAAACGTGGTCTGGCTTCGATCACGCTGGAGCCGGGCGGGCAACTGGAATTATCCGGTGCGCCGCTGCAAACCATTCATCAGACCTGCAATGAAACAACCGAATATCATAAACTGGTGCGCAGTATTTCTGATGAGTTGCGCATCGGCTTTCTTACTCTCGGCTTTCAGCCCAAATGGCAACGTGATGATATTCACTGGATGCCCAAAGCGCGTTATGCCGTCATGCGCGATTATATGCCACGTGTCGGCAATGGCGGGCTGGATATGATGCTGCGCACCACCACAGTGCAGGCCAACCTCGACTTTGCATCGGAAGCCGACATGGCCAGAAAGATGCGCATTTCGCTTTGCCTGCAACCCTTAATCACCGCCATGTATGCCGCCAGCCCGTTTGAAGGTGGTAAGCCGAGTGGCTTTTTATCGCGCCGTGCCGCTTGCTGGCTCGATACTGACCCGCACCGCACCGGTATTTTACAATGTGCATTTGAGGATGATTTCGGCTTTGAGGCATATACCCAATGGGCACTCGATGCACCGATGTATTTTGTCATGCGCGATGATGCTTATATCGATTGCACAGGCAGCAGCTTCCGGGACTTTATGCGCGGCGAATTGCCGCAGCTACCCGGTGAATTCCCCGACATGCAGGATTGGGAAGTGCATCTGTCCACGCTCTTCCCCGATGTGCGTTTGAAACAATATCTGGAAATGCGCGGTGCCGATGCCGGTGCATGGCCGTGGATTTGCTCCCTACCTGCTTTATGGAAAGGCTTATTGTATGATCCACAGGCAGAAGATGCCGCATGGGATCTCATTGCCGGCTGGTCGTTTGATGAGGTGAATGCCTTGCGTCAGGCGGTTCCACGCACGGCATTGCAGACCCCGTTCCGCCAAACGACCGTATTGAAACTATGCGAGCAGGTATTGGATATTTCCAAGGCCGGCCTGCAACGTTTAAATCAACAGAATCAAGCCGGTGAAGATGAATCCATATTTTTAGAGCCAGTCATCCGAGCCGTTGAAGCCAGCCAAACACAGGCTGAACACTGGCTAAAGCTGTACCAAAACGACTGGAATGAAGATATTGATCGGGTGTTTTTTGCCGCCATGCACCGCTAAAAGGCCAGTCTAGGCCAGGCTCTTAATAAACCGGACTAATGAGTCACTTGCAAAAGTCGTGAGCGGCGATTTGCGTCCCCACTCAGACTTTTGCAAGTGGCTCTAATTATTGCGCTTTTGACTCACACGGCTCAATAAAGCCGATACAAAATCCCTGGCCTGCATATATTCCATCAAATATGACGAAATCTTACGCACCCGTTTGGATAAATAGGCCGGACGCGCGTGATAACTGACAAGATTAAACTGATTGATGCGCTCGCGTACCCAGCCTGCATGATTTGGCTCAACAGCTGCGGCTTCAGGTACGGTGCATTTTTTAAATAACATGTGAATGTCCGGGTCATCCTTGCCTGAAAAACATTCGATCAATTCAAAACCGCATTGCTCCACCATGGCTTGCAGGGTCTGCGGCGTGAAATTATAAATATGGGCATAATGAAACATGCGATCATAGGTGGCAAAAGGGCCGGTAAGGTTCGGACATTCGACATAAAACAAACCATCATCATGGATCAGCTCACGCAAATGCGATAAGGCTCTGGACGGTGAGGAAAAGTGTTCGATGACATGAATCAGCAGCAGCAGATCCGTGCGCGCGGTTGTTGGCAAATCAAACAGATTGGTATTTTCAACCGAGGCAAGCAAACTCTGTTGCGTAAAGGCATTAAAATCATGATTTGGTTCAATGCCGGATGCAGCAAAACCTTCGCTTTCAAACAATTTTACTGTGCAACCAATGCCAGCTCCGACTTCAAAGACTCTCTTCACATCAACCAGAGACGGCTTCAGTTGCTGATGAATGCGTTCTGCATTTTTCCATGCCCGCATAATGCGTCGCTCGGAAGGTTGTGATTCACCATGATAATCCTGCCGATAGCGCGAGGCATAATAATCATTCACCTCCGCTTCACTCGGCACAGGCACATGCATTACCAGACCACAGCTCAGGCACAGGCCGGTATCCAAGGCTTGTTGATGCCGATCCGATTGAGAAATAATTTCGATATGATTACCACCACAGAGATCACAATGAACGGATTGTTTTGTCATGCTGAAACACTAATCAATCCACCGCGTCACTGCCAGCCACAGCCTTTTGCCCAAGATCCGACATTGATATTCAGCACAAGCAGCGTTGCGACTTCAGCTTAATCAAACAGCATTAGTTCTTTAAGGGTAATGGCTGATAGGTTGCACGACTTAAAAACTGTCGAACGGGTAAAATATTATTCAAACTCATGGATAAGAAATCCATATCGAGGTTTAAAAAAGTCGCTGTCCATTCTGGATTCGCGGCCAATTCGCCACATACAGAAATAGGAATACCGGCTTTTTTTGCTGCCGTTGTGGCCAATATAATCAACTGCAATACAGCCGCTTCACCGGCCTGATACAAGCCAGCCAGCTCTTCATCATTGCGATCTGCAGCCAGGGTATATTGCATCAAATCATTGCTTCCAATCGAGAAAAAATCACTCACTGCGGCTAACTCTTCAGCCATCAATGCCGCCGCAGGCACTTCAATCATCGACCCAAGTGATACCTGCTCAGTGATAGCAAGGGACTTGCGACAGGCTTCCATTGCATCGCGTACCTGTTCCATCTCGTTGTAATCGGTGACCATCGGCACCAGAATCTGCACCGGCCCATGTTCAGCCGCGCGCAGCATGGCTGATAGTTGTGCCTTCAAATGTTGAGGATTGCGCAACAGCAACCGAATGCCTCGCAATCCCATGGCTGGATTCGCGCCACCATAGGCATGGCCGGCCAAATCCTGATACAGCCATGGTCGATCACCACCGACATCAAGTAAGCGCATCGTTACCGGCTTTCCATCCATGCGTTTGACCAGTTCGACATAGTGTTTGTATTGAAAATCCTCGTCCGGCATTTTGGACTCATTGATAAACAAAAACTCACTGCGATACAGACCAACCCCGTCGATACCTATCTGTTCAGCCATATCCAACTCTTCCGGGAACTCGACATTGGCCATCAGCTTTAAAGCATGGCCATCCGCACTGCGTGACGGCTTGCAGGCAAAAGCTTGCAGGCTCTTTTTACTGAGCACCATTGCATCGATAAATTTTAAGTATGCAGCTTGCTCATTGGCCGACGGGTTCGCCAACCAAATACCGCGCTCGGCATCGAGAATTAAGGTGTCGCCATCCTTAAGGACGGAGAGAATCCCTGCAGATCCAACCAGCATGGGTAAACCAACACCGCGAGCAACAATCACATTGTGGGCATCTGCACCGCCCTGTTCGGTAATCACTCCTGCCACACCTTGTCGCCACAAGCGCACGATATCCGAGACCGAAAAATCATCAGCAATATAAATAATCTGTTGTTCATTTTTCCGGTAATGCGGCGATGTATCAAGATTCGCCCGATTCGCGTTGGTGGGGGCAAGCTCATCCACGTTTAAGCCTGCAGCATTCGAGGCCATCAGATGTTTGAGTATCCTGCGACCGGCATGTTCAATGTCATGTTTGCGATGACGTAAATATTCATCTTCAACCTGTTCAAAGATGACCTGAACTGCATCGAGCTCCTGGCGCAAAGCCCATTCCGCATTGATACAGTCTTTATTGATACGCCCAACCGATTTATTCAACAATTCAGGATCAATAATTAACATGCGATGTGTATCCAGGATCATCAACGGGTCTTTGGCACCGACCTGATCCAAGTGGTCACGCTCAATATCAATATCTGCAATGGCCGCTTCGATAGCTGCAAGCAAACGCTCTACTTCCCGCTCTGTCTGTTCATGTTCGATGTCCAATGCGGGCACTGGCTGGCGACCATGTAATACCTTTTGCACACAACCAATCACAATGCCTGAGCTTGAAGCAACGCAGCCACCTTCCTGGTGCAGGCTCGAGCCGGGGGGCTTACTCACTCGCCTTCTCCAAAACGGTCATTCACCAAGGCAGTAATCGCCGCCAGTGCAGCATCGGCATCCACACCTTCTGCGCGCAAGCTTAAATCCGTACCCTTGCATGCTGCCAGCATCATAATGCCCATGATACTTTTGCAGTTCACTTCGATATGGTCCTTGATAAGCATGATCTCGGATTCAAATCGGCTCGCTTCAGTCGCAAGTTTTGCCGATGCGCGCGCATGCAGCCCCAGTTTATTCTGGATTTGAATGCATTGCTCAGGCATGCGTGGCTCCACATAACGCATTCATAGTTGGTGTATCAATCATTCAAACGCCCCGTGTTCGACATGACGGTCAAATTCGGAGCCCGCTGAATATATTGCCGGCCAGCTTTTACCACCTGTTTGGCCAATACAGATAACTGTTTTTCGCGATGCCGCAAGGTGGTCGCTTTAATCAGTAAGGGTAAATTGAAACCCGAAATTACCTCGACGCTCCCCGCCTGCAAACAACCCATCGCAACATTACATGGTGTGCCACCAAACATGTCGGCCAGCAACAACACCCCCTGCCCCACATCACAGGCTTTAATCGTCTGTTTCAATACCACCGCAAGCTCTTCCGGGCTGCTATCATCGGTTGCATCCACACTGGCGATTAATGGCTGCTCACCCACCACATGCAACAAGGCAATCAACATTTCACTGGCAATGCGCGAGTGGCCAATCAACACAATGCCAATCATTCCTCCGCCTCCGCGCTATCTTTTTCAGCTCGCGCATATTCTACAATACCCAACTCACGATGCTGAATTGCAGGCTCGGCCATTGCTTGCTGCAACAGCCACGCCGCCAATCGCTCTGCCATATACACCGAACGATGCCGGCCACCGCTGCAACCAAACGCCAGAGTAAACTAATGTTTTCTCTCTTTTTTTAACTGCGGCCAGATGAATGCCAGCCATTGCTGAATATACTGCTCGGCCTGCGCAACTTCTTGAAACGATTGCAAAAATGTTACCACCGACGAATCTCTCCCGGTGCATGCGGCCAATTCAGGCTGATAATGCGGATTGGGCAAAAAGCGCATGTCAAAAACAATATCGGCATGAGCTGGCAAGCCATTTTTATAACTGAACGACATCACGGTGCAAGCCATTGTATTGCTCGCTTGCTTCGCTTCATTGCTGGATATCAAGCGGAACATATCCACTTGTTCGGCCAGCTCATACGGCGTTAAATGACTGCTATCGAGTATCAAATCAGCCATGTCCCGCAGCGGTTTCAAGCTCTCCCGTTCCAGTTGAATTGCTGCCACCAGATCATCGCTGTTCGGATAGGGGTGGCGACGACGAACGATTGAAAAACGACGTTGCAATAATGCATTCTCCGCTTCCACAAAAATAAGTTTCCAATCCGATGGTACGGCCATATCTTCAATCGCCGCTTTAATCGCCGATGCCGTAAAGCCACTGCGCGTATCGAGGCAAACAGCCGCCTGTTGCTTGCGCCCCTGCATGCTAAGAATCCAGTCCTGTAACATTTCCAAAGGTAAGTTGTCCGTGCAGAAGAAATCTGCATCTTCCAATGCATGCAGCACCGTACTCTTGCCTGCACCGGATAAACCGCTGATCAATAACATATCACCACCACGTAAGGAGTTTCTGAGTGTTTTAGAGTACCCTTAAACATCATGTCGTACCCTGATCGATTTTATCCTGCAACGATTGTACAAAATCTTCGCCACTGTAAATACCGCGCTGTTTTAACAATTGATTACGTGTCGCAACTTCGACCAGCACTGCCAGCGAACGACCGGATCGAATCGGAATCGGAATGCGTGGAATTTTCACATCGAGAATATCCATTTCAATAGACCCGCCCAACACCCGATCTTCCGGCGCCAGCTGCTCCCAGGGCACCAGTTCCACCACCAGCTTTAAACGCTTGGTATCGGTGATCGCGGCCGCGCCATACAGGTCACGAATATTAAGTATGCCCAGACCACGAATTTCCATATGATAACGCAATGTTTCCGGGCTACGCCCCACCACAATACTCGGGCTTTCACGCGTAAACTCCACCATGTCATCAGCAATCAAACGGTGACCGCGTGAAATCAGTTCGAGCCCAATTTCACTTTTACCAATCCCACTGCCTCCTGTAATCAACACACCAAGTCCAAAAACATCCAGGTAAACACCATGCTGATGTAGCATCGGAGCCAAGCGATGCGATAAATAAAGCATCATATTGGTCATGAATGTGGAGGATGGAAATGCCGAGACCAGCAACGGCGTACCGGTGCGCTTGGCTGCCTGTAGAATAATCTCCGGTGGTGCTTGATTGCGCGTGATCACCACGCCAGCCAAATTCAAATCAAAAACCGCATTGATGGCCTGTTGCTGCTCTGCAGGTGTGCGTGTGGCCAAATATTGCAGCTCAGTTTTGCCAATCACCTGCAAACGGTAATCGTGTAAGTTTTCCAGATAGCCAGCGAAGGCCAGCGAAGGTTTTTGCATACGCGGATGATCGATATAACGATCAAGTCCTGCTTCACCCGCCAACAAATGCATCTTGGCGGCCTCACCCTGCTCCCTCAACAGTTCACGAATCGTGACCCTGCGAAGCTTATGCATTAATCCACCTTCACCTGATTGGCAAACAAGCTTGCTACCGCAGCACAATCTTCAGCTTGCATGATTTGCTCTCGAAAACTCGATTGCTGTAAATTCCGGGCCAACTGCGCCAACAGTTCAAGGTGTTGCCGGTCATCCGAGTCCGGCACCAATAGCAGCACAACGATATGTACCGGTTTGCCATCAATCGAATCAAAATCCACACCTTCGTGATGTCGAGCCAAGGCCACCATCGGTGCTGCCAGATCCGGCATGCGACCATGGGGTATTGCTACCCCGTGGCCGATACCAGTACTGCCCAGCTGCTCACGCGCCATGACCACTTCCATGACCGTGTCCGGATCTATCGAACTCAGGACATGAGCCATTTCAGTGATCAAAGCCCGCTTGCTAAGCGCCTGTGAATCCAGGCAAATATGTTCCATTGTAATCATTTTAAACTCCGATGAATCAGGAAACTTCCGGTTCAATCCAGCTCAATGCGCCATCCGGACGACGATACACTGCATTCAGCGATGCCGTCTGATCGTTGGTGAAAAACATAATATCACGGCTACCCAGCTCTAACTGCATGACCGCCTCATCAACACTCATCGGTTTGGCATCAAGCTGCTCATGGCGCAATGTTTCCGGCTGATGATCTTCCGCCAGCTCCTCACTTTCAGGTGCCAGATCCAGCACCTTATGCGAGACCTTAATCTCACGCCCTTCTTTCTGCGCCACATTACGATGACGACGTAATTTTGCCCGGTAGCGTTTCAGCTGACGGTTCAACTTATCAACCACACCGTCGATCGATGCATACATATCCTCGGTTTCATGGCTGCCGTGGATATTGACCCCGCTCACCTGCATACTAACTTCACAACGCTGGCGGAACTTCTCCACGGAAAGCACCACGTGCACATCGACAACTTGATCAAATGAATGTTTCAAGTGTTGTAACTTGTCGTTCACGTAAGCTTTTAATGGGTCTGTGAGTTCCACATGACGTCCTGTGATGGATACTTGCATAGTTCTTCCTCCGTACGTTTTTAGAATAACGATGTTTTAATTATAAAACACCTTTAGCGTGATTTTACGGCACGCCGCCGCTGGCTGCTTGGTGGCAACCCCAACTGTTCACGATACTTTGCTACTGTTCGTCGCGCAATTTCAATACCTTCAGCCTGCAAACGATCGGCAATTGCCTGATCGGAAATTGGCCGTCCAACAGGTTCAGATTCGATCAATGCTTTAACCCGCTGCTGTACCCTGTAAACTGAAATCGAGCCACCACCGCGTGTAGGCAAACCGGCTGAAAAGAAGCGCCGCAATTCAATTAAACCGATGGGCGTGTCAGCATACTTGCCATTGGTGACACGCGAAATCGTCGATTCATGCAGACCAACATCTTCAGCGACATCCTGCAAGGTTAAAGGCTTCAGCCCCAACACACCGAACTCCAGAAACGCACGCTGACGCTGCGCCAGACACAGCGCTACTTTCATCAAGGTTTCACTGCGCTGATCGAGCGCATGCATCAACCACTTGGCTTCCTTCATCGCCTGCGACATGAACTCTTTATCTTTACCTTTCCATTCATGACCTTTCCATTGTTCATTTAAGCGAATGCCGCGCCAGCCCGTGCCGGGAATATCCACCTCAATGACCTGATCGCTATTGCGCCGAAATACAATTTCCGGACGAATAAAAAAATTATTATCGCCACGCATACCGTGACCGGGAAATGGATCAAGCCGGCGCATACGCACTCTGGCCTGCTCAATGGTTTCGATGCTGCACTCGGCCTTCTCGGCCAGTAAATCATCACTTTCATGCAACGAATCGGAGAAGTGTAACAGCAAGCGCATCACCCAGGTGTCGATCTCTTGATCGGGATCCAGTTGCAACAACAGGCACTCGGATAAATCTCTAGCACCCAAGCCTCCCGGCTCCAATTGCTGAACAACCTGCTCCAAAACCTTTTCAACTGTCGTCGCGTCGGTCTCCAGTTGATCGGCTATCTCACTGGAAAATTTAGCCGGGTCGGTACGAAAATAACCATCATCATCGAGTGAATCAATCAGCACATGGGCAAGCTCACGTTCATGATCCGGCATCGGCTGACGGTTCACCTGCTCATGCAGGGACTCACTCAAGCTCAGCTCGCCTTGCCAGGTCTGCTCGCGCTCGGAAAAGCCATCACCGCCGGAATCACGGCTGGAGGAGGAATACATTGATTCCCAGCGATCATCACCGGTTTCTTTCCACTGCTCGCGTTCAGCAACTTCTATGGCACGTTCCTGATTCGGGATTTCATTGGCTGTGGTCGCATTAAAATCCATTTCCAATACAGGGTTGGATTCAATGGACTCTTCCAGATACGTCTCCAACTCCATGCAGTTCATGGCCAGCACTTTCAGACTCTGGGTGAGCTGTGGCGTCAGCGCCAGACGCTGACCAAGCTTATGACTAAGCTTGGTTTGCATCAGCAGGCCACCGGCAAGGGCGAAAGAAACATCGTTTTTAGATTATGTCGCTGCTGCAATGGCGACAAGCCATTCGAGCGGCTATAAAAATAATGGGCAGCAAAATCAAACAGCATCAACATCCTGAATGTAGCTCATGGATTGCCTTTATTGCGCTCTTTTGATGGAAACAACGAGCCAATAACGGCGCTACAGAGCTTAGCTTACGCTTCTTTTTTCAGCGGAGCCAGCAATTCTTCCAACTCACCAGATTCATGCATTTCAGAGATAATATCACAGCCGCCAACAAACTCAGCTTTGACATACAGTTGCGGAATAGTTGGCCAATCGGAATAGACCTTGATGCCTTCGCGCACATCATTATTCAACAGCACATTGACGGTGGAAAAAGGCAGTTCGTATGAATTCAAGATCGCTGACACACGCTGAGAAAAGCCACATTGGGGAAAGTCAGGTGTGCCTTTCATAAATAAAACGATGTCGTTATCCTTTACAACCTGATCAATTTGTTGCTTTACAGAATCACTCATGTGTTCTCCTTGGGGATTGATGTTTTTAATGCCAGCGCATGAATAGCCTGTTTCATTTGCTCACCGAGGGCAGCATAAACCATTTTATGCTGCATGATACGGGATTTGCCCGCAAAACTTGCCGAAACCACCTGCATTTCAAAATGATCATCGCCGGAATATACATTCACCTGTACATCCGCATCGGGCATACTTTGATGAATCATCGCAATTACTTCTTCTGGTGTCGGAGCCATACATCATCCTTTTAACTGGTTTATTGCAAACAATAAATACGAAGGCTGACCATCGGAGCCGCGAGATTCAACCCTGCATTATCTGTGTGTAGATCATCAAGCGATCCTATGCAGATAAGCCATCATGAGCGCAGCCCTGCGGATAGAGCAAGTGATCAATCAATAAATCATTTAACAGCGCCAGCAAGATGTCATCGTGAATCGGTCTTTCCAGGCAGGCATAAAAACGATCAGTATTCGGTCGCGACGCGTTTAACTCCGCATGGTTGGCGATCAGTATAGCCTTCTGATTCGGTAGCTTTTTGATTACTTCTTCGACCAGCTTACAGCCATTCATATCTGGCATTATATAATTGACCAACAATGCAACTGGAGCTTCATAACAACGCGTTTGCATGTATTTCAAATACGCCATCGCCGAATAAAAATGGATGAAATCATAACCTGCATGATGAATCACAGCACCAATCAGCATGCACGTTTCGCTGTCATCATCGACAATATGAAACATCTTGCCTCCCTGCTGCCAATGCCTGATGTCATCATCGGCAAACAGATTGTTCGGGTTGTTCGGATCGAATGCGTTAGTACTCCAAGGCTAGCAATCATGACATTCCCGCCAATCACATTGTTAAAACGTCGAGCGCTGGAAACCGACATTCAATAGAATACTACGATATAATAATATAGCACAAAAAAACTGCAAGTGACATTTTCCATGGCAATGTCGCCCATATAACCTTTCGCGGCTTGGGTGCGGAGATAAGCGAACGTGAAGGATCACGTATTGGTGTCCGCTTGTTTGGTGGTCGGCGTGTGTTCCATAGGCCTCACCCTTCCCCTAAGACTGACAAAGGCGCGGTTGCCTCTGTGCGTGAATGGCTAAAGAAAAACGGGGTGACTCCATGAATACAATGATAATCAACGGCCAGAAGGCCACGATAAGCTATGATGAAAACATAGATATGTTCCGTGGTGAATTTATTGGCTTGAATGGTGGCGCAGACTTTTACGCTTCGGATATAGCAGGCTTGCATAGCGAGGGTGAAACATCGTTGAACGTGTTCCTTGATATGTGCGGTGAAGATGGCGCAGAGCCTTACAAAGCTTATTCGGGCAAGTTCAATGTACGCATAGCACCAGAGTTGCATGCTGATGTTGTTGCCGTAGCAAAGAGCAAAGGCGAAAGCTTGAATCAGTTTGTCGCTGAAACCTTGGAGCAAGCAGTACACGCCTGACCAAGTGGCATGGGTGTTAATCAGCGATTTAAAAAGCAGGTATCACGTCCCTCTGCTGGATACCTCAGCAGATCAACGATGGCTTGCAAGTGCTCTATGACTTTAACATTTCCTGCTCGATCACGGCTCTTAATTTATCAATGCCCATGCCTTTAAAGCTCGATGTCGGCATCGGGCTCAGCAGGCCGCCCATGGCTTCAGTCATTTGCTTTAAGCGTTGGCTGCGTTTGTTGCCGGAGAGTTTGTCGGCCTTGGTGGCGACCGGTAACCAGCGAATGCCGCCTTCATTGAGCCATTCGATGAGTTGCAGATCGGAGTCTTTCGGGCCATGACGAATATCGAGCAACATCAGCACCAACTGCAAATCGGCATTGATAAGATAGGATTCGATCATGCTGATCCAGCGTTTCTGTTCTTTTTTAGGCGCGCGGGCATACCCATAACCGGGCAAATCAACGACCAGCAATCGTTCATCGACATCAAATAGATTAAGCAAGCGTGTGCAGCCGGGGCTTTTTGATGTCTTGACCAATCCCCTGCGGCCAAACAAGGCATTCATCAACGATGACTTGCCGACATTGGAATGGCCGGCTACCGCAATCTGTGGCAGGTCAATATCGGGGAACTGATCCGGATCAGCCACCGATTGTAAAAAATGCGTATTTGGCCAATGCATCGGCTTGGTTTGTTGAGTAGTTTGCATGGCCGCGACGCTGAGCCTTGCACAGAACAGGTGCAAGGGTGAAAGAATCCGATAGGCTTGCACATTTTTTAGGCAAGCAGGATGGATAACCCCCATGAACCCACGATTACTGCCCGGCTTCAAGCTGGGTAATCATTATATCGACACCCCTTTAGTGCTGGCTCCGATGGCCGGCATCACTGATTTACCATTCCGCCGCATCTGCAAACCTTTCGGCGTGGGCTTGGTGGTGACTGAAATGATTGCTTCCCGAGCGGTTGATATGGGGCGTGAACGCACCGAACGCATGGCCGAACTCGGTGATGACGAACACCCTGTATCCATTCAAATCGCCGGCTCTGACTGCGGTTTTGTGACCGAAGCGGCACGCTGGGCAGTTGGCCACGGGGCTGACTTTGTAGATATCAACATGGGCTGTCCGGTTAAAAAGATCTGCAAACAAACCGCTGGCTCAGCCATGCTCAAAGATGAAGCACTCGTCGCACGTGTGCTGGAAGCGGTGGTTGCAGCAGTCGATGTGCCGGTCACCTTGAAAATTCGTACCGGCTGGGATGAACCATCCAAGAATGTCGCATCGATCGCACACATTGCCGAAGAGTCCGGCATCCAGATGCTCACCGTACATGGGCGTACCCGCGCACAAATGTTCCATGGTCAGGCCAATTGGTCAGATATTGGGCTCGCAAAAGCCGCCGTATCGATTCCAGTGATTGGCAATGGTGATATTATAGATGGAGCCTCGGCCAAAGAAATGATCCGAATATCCAACTGCGACGGGGTGATGGTTGGCCGTGCCGTGCAAGGCAATCCGTGGGTACTTGGTGAAGTCTATGCCGCTCTGATGGGGTTACCCCAACCAGCCCCGCCTACGCCTGAACAGCGCTGGGAGATTGTTATCGAGCACATGCAGCAACTGGCCGCCCATCATGGTGTTCAGTGCGCTTCAAAACTGGCACGCAAACATGTGATTTGGTACAGCAAGGGTTTGCGTGGTTCAGCTGATTTCCGTTCACATTTTCAGGTCATGCAGGATTGGTCACAGATGCTCGATTTTGCCGAACATTATTTCCTTGCTCTATCAGAGCAACACACGCCCGAGGCAAGCCTTGCAGTCTGATAACATCAGCCTATCGGCACTACCATTACCCACGGTTATATTTAATATCGACGGTGAACTGGTACTGGCCAATGTCGTTGCACAAGAAGCGCTCGGCACATCCGAGCAACGCTTGAAAGGCCAGCATTTACGGGATCTATTTTCGCCCGAAGCAGAAGTCACCACCCTGTTTAATCGTTTAACTCCCTATTGCAGTGTATCGGACAACACCATGTGCATCCGCTCCAACAGCATTCCAATTTCACTGCACTTGAGTATTTTTGATGGCGGCATGAGCGCCATCTTTGTGCCGGAAGCACGCCGCAGCGAAGTCGAGCAACATGCCAAACGACACGAAATGGCCGAGGCTGTGGCGCGCATCGCGCTGGAAATGGCACATGAAGTCAAAAACCCATTGGCCGCACTGCGCGGAGCCAGCCAGTGGTTATCCGAGCAGGCACTGCCCAAATCCAGTAAGGAAGCAGTCACCCAAATATTGACCGGTGTGGATCGCATTCGGGATCGCATTGATTCCTTTCTACAGGTAGGCCCGCATGCTGCTGTGCAAATGCAAATGGCCAATGTGCACAGCCTTATTCAAGGTGTGATCAGTTATCAGGAAGGTATTTATATTGGCCGGGTATTTGATCCCAGTCTGCCGGAAACACTGGTGCATGCAGCGCGTTTTACACAAGCACTGGAAAATCTCTGGCAAAATGCTGTGGAAGCCGCCGATCATAAAATTGAATGGCAGACACGCATGGCTCCGCTGGTGCATTTGCCAGGTCACCAGGGACAGGTCATCGAAATCAGCATTACCAATGATGGGGCGATGATCCCGCTGGATCTGCGTGATCGTCTGTTTGAGCCGTATGTTACCGACAAAAAACGTGGCAGTGGCCTGGGGCTGGCGCTGGTTGAGCGGGTGATGCTCGAACACGGTGGGCGTGTCAATGTCGATAGCGGTAAAGGGCGCACCACTTTCACCTTGCACTTGCCAATCAAACAATCCGATGAGGGATAACATATGAAAGCACTGGTAATAGATGATGATGAAGGCATTCGCTGGATTCTGGATCGCGTATTGCAGGAAGAAGGCATCGACGTGTTGCTGGCGGGGAGTATTGCCGAGGCCAAATCGATCTTGGCCGACAAAGCCCATGCCGACATTAATATCACCTTTCTCGATGTTTATTTGCCCGACGGCAACGGCATGGATTATCTCGCAGCAGGCAATTTCTCCATGCCGGTGGTGATGCTGACTGCTGAAACGACCTTTGGGCATGCGGCCGAAGCCTACCGCATTGGCGCAATGGAATATTTGCCTAAACCATTCGATTTGGATGAAGTGCGGCAATTGGTGCAACGGGTGCGTCCGGCGACGGAAAAGGTGGTGGTTAAAAAAGCCAAGCTCGAAGAAAATATGATCATTGGTCGCAGTCCGGCCATGCAACAGATGTTCCGCACCCTGGGGCGAGTGGCGGAATCGGATTTAACGGTATTGATCACCGGAGAATCGGGTACGGGCAAGGAAATGGTCGCACGCACCCTGCATGATCGCAGCAGACGAGCCGAGAAACCATTCATCGCTATCAATACCGCCGCTATTCCGGCTGAACTGCTGGAGTCTGAATTGTTCGGCCATGAAAAGGGTGCATTCACAGGAGCCGATAAAGCCCGCGTGGGACGCTTCGAGCAAGCCGATGGCGGCACCTTGTTTCTCGATGAAATTGGCGATATGCCGGCCGCCTTGCAAGCCAAGTTATTGCGTGTGCTGGAAGAGGGGAAAGTACAGCGCGTGGGTGGCAACCAATCGAAAGTATTAAATGTACGATTATTAGCAGCCACCCATCAGAATTTGTTGAAAAACATCGCCGAAGGAAAATTCCGTGAAGATTTGTATTACCGTTTAAATGTAATTCCGGTACAAATCCCATCGCTGCGTGATCGTCGTGATGATATTCCGGAGCTGGCACATCATTTACTCGATGCTGCGGCGGAAGAATTAAGCATGACTGCTCCGATTTTGCTTGATGATGCCATCGAATTGCTCTCCCGCCACGATTGGCCGGGCAATGTGCGTGAGCTAAAAAATGTCATGCGCAGGCTGGCGGTGCTCACCCCGGGAGCCAGTATTACGCTCTCTGATGTGGCTCTCGCTTTCGGCAACACTGGCAACTCTCAAGTGGAAGAGGAAACGCTGGCGCAAGCTGTCACACGTTGCACGCGCCAATATTTGCATCAACTCGGTTATGCTCAGGCCACCAACCTGCATGCGCATTTGCTCGAACAAGTTGAACCGCCGCTGTTAGTGCTCGCCATGGAACGCTGCAATGGTAATCAGATTAAAGTGGCTGAGATGCTGGGCTTGAACCGCAATACAGTGCGCAAACTATTACGCAAATACGATATCGATCCGCAATATTTCCGCTAAACCAATAGCCATCGCATTTACCACAGTATATCTGGACCTGCACAGGGTGTGTTAAAATAACACACAACTGACGCAGTTTACCACGTGGTGATTTGCGTCACATTTACCCCGCCAATTCGACGACAGACTTCCGTCCAAGGCAAGACCAAGGAGTCCGACATGATTAAAGAAAGCAGAAAACTAGAATCAATGTATGATGAGCAAAGTAATTTAGAAATCATTGTGGCGGTTTCAGCTATGGTTGGAGTCATTGGGCTCGCCACTTCCATTTTTTAATGCCTTAAAAAAACCAACCAGCTTCAAGAGCTCACCTTTCGGGGTGGGCTCTTTTTTAACGACAAATGAAACCCTCCCGCCGATCTTGTGGCGCGGTTTTTTGATCACGATAGAAGCTCTAAAAAACCACACAGCGGATAGTCAGCAGCATTTCTCAAGAAGCTTGCTATAATTCCCCTATGCGCAGAATAGACAGGATTGAGCCGTTTCGGGTCATGCAGTTGCTTGAACGAGCCAAAGAGATGGAAGCGGCTGGCCGCAAGATTATTCATATGGAAATCGGTGAGCCGGATTTTCCAACGCCTGCGGCGGTGATTGCTGCGGCACAGGACTATTTGCAGCACGGTGATAATTTTTATACACCTTCGACCGGCAATCCTGCATTGCAAGAAGCATTATCAACTTGGTATCAACAGCAATACGGTGTGAATGTTGCGCCGAATCGTATCCTTATTACGCCTGGCACATCGGGCGCATTCAGCCTGCTTTATGCCACATTGCTCGATGCCGGTGAATCGGTGTTGTTGACTGATCCGGGTTATCCCTGCCAACGCAATTTCATCCGTTTGGCTGGCGGTGAACCGGTTAGTGTCCCGGTTGGCCCGGACAGCAATTATCATTTTACCGCTGCGATGCTGGAGCAACACTGGCTCGAGCACACACGTGCGGTCGTCGTGATTAACCCATCGAATCCAACCGGCACGATGATTGGTGATGATGCGATGGCAGCGCTTGCCGCCGTCTGTCGTAAACGCGGTGGCTATTTAATTTCCGATGAAATTTATCATGGCCTGACGTATGCTGCAAAAGCACGTTGCGCACTTGAATATGATGCCAATGCAATTGTGGTGAATGGCTTTTCCAAGCGCTGGGCAATGACCGGCTGGCGCATTGGCTGGGTGATTGTGCCCGAACATTTGCTCGATGCCTGTCGGCGAGTCATGCAGAATATTTTTATTGCAGCACCCACATTATCCCAATATGTCGGCATCACCGCATTGCAAGCGACCACATCAATAGAAAGCATGCGCCAGGCTTATGATCAGCGCCGCCGCTTATTGCTCGAAGCCTTGCCCCGGCTTGGTTTCGATATTGTGATCGAGCCGCAAGGGGCTTTTTATATCTATGCCGATGTCAGTCGCATCACGGAAGATTCGCGCGCATTGTGCTGGGATATGCTGGAGAAGATTGGCGTAGCCATTACACCGGGTGAAGATTTTGGCAGTTACCAAGCAAGCAAGCATGTGCGTTTTTCATATGCTACCAGTCTGTCGGATATCCGCGATGGTATGGATCGTATTGAGGCTTATATGAGCGAGGCTCGTCATGGCAAAGCTTAATCCACGCGAAGCAGTATGCCTGAGCAAGTTAAAACAGAATATCCGCGACGGCGACACCAAAACAGCCGTGGCCGAAATGTTTAATCTCGCACGTTTGGCCGATGTGGACGGCGAGCACGAACAGGCCGGTATCTATTTCGCGACGCTGGCTCACTACACCGAACAGAATAAAAACCTACCCATGCGTGCAGCACGCAGCTATCACAGAGCAGATCGATGCGCCGATGCCGCCCGCTGGTATCTTGAAGCGGCTGAACGCTACGCTCTCATGCATCAAATGACTCAGGCCATTGCAACCTTGCGCTTGTATCATGAGATGGCTCCGGGTGAACATCGTGGGCCAAAACGAATTTTTAACATTTGCCGTGAGCATGGCCACGTTAGCACCGGCCTGTATGAATTTTTATCCGTAAAAGATAAAGCACTGCATACCTTGCGAGCTGAAGATATTTTTGTGATGTTTGACGATGCCGCGTTTGATACGGCACTGGATGCAATGATCGGTCGCCAGTTAAAGCGTGGAGATCTGCTCGCCCGTACCGGCGATCAAGCGCAATGCGTTTATATTATTGTGCATGGTCGGGTGGAGAGTTTTTTAACCTTGGCGGGTAAACGCACCCATCTCGGTTATATGATTCCGGGTGATATTTGCAGTGTCATACCTTACTTCACCGGTGGACGACGCAGTGCTGAAATGATTGCTACCGAAGCCACCGAGTTGCTGGAATTACCCTACAGTATTCTCGATATCCTGTGCCAACAGTCTGAGGAATTTAAGGCTCAACTGGAAGACTTGTATAACACCCAGATTTTGATCAAACAGCTGGCCTTAATACCACTTTTTTGTCAGCTCGATGCGGCTATACGCAACGAAATAGCCCATCATATGCAGCAGGAGTCTGTGCAGGCCGGTAAACTGATTTATAAAGAGGGTGAAGCAGGCTGCGACGTGTATCTGGTGCGCAGTGGTTCGGTGGCCATCAACTTGAGCATCAACGGCCAGGAAAAACTGTTCCGAACAGCTCAGTCCGGTACGTTGATTGGTGAAATCAGCGTTGCCATCAACGGTTGGCGAGCGGCGAGTGCGCGCGCCATTTCCGATTGCCAACTGCTCAAACTCGATGGCAAGGTCTATCAACGCCTGTTTGAGGAACATGCCTCACTCAAAAACGAGCTGGAGCAGCGCAAAAAGATCCAGATCGACAGTGCCCGCGAATTTGTCCGGCAATTGCATAGCGTTGAAGGCGCGGATACCTGCGAGTTGTTGTTGAAAGATATCTGGAATGAATAAAATCATGCAGCGCACACTGAACATTGTTGCCGATGACCATATCTGGGCTGCCGAATCCGCTTTTTCCAGCTTACCCGGTTTCGATGTCGACCTGCGTTTGTTGGAAAACAAAGACATCAACCACACCAGTCTGAGTAGTGCCGATATTCTACTGACCCGTTCATCCACGCGTGTGAATGCAGCGTTGCTGGCCGGTACGCCGGTTCGTTTTGCCGGAACGGCAACCATTGGCGATGATCATTATGATAAAACCTGGCTTGATGGACAGGGTATTGCTTGGGCCAATGCAGCCGGCTCATCGACAGATTCCGTACTGGAGTACATGCTGACAACATTTTTCGAATTGCATAAGCGTGGCATCATGCATATCCCGCAAACCCGAATCGGTATTATTGGTGCGGGGCGCATTGGCTCAGCCTTGGCTAGGCTGTGTGAGAGCCTCGGCATGGCGGTGTTGCTCAACGATCCACCGCGAGCGCGGCAGGAGGGGGAAGATGGCTTTTGTAGCTTGAACGACATGCTCGCTGAGGCCGATATATTAAGCATCCACACCCCGCTCATTCATCGTGGTGCAGATTGTACGGTGCATTTGTTGTCGCAAGCTCAGCTGACGGCCTTTCAGGGTAAGATCATCATCAATGCCGGACGAGGCAGCTGTTTGGATAATGCAGCTCTGTGTGCCTGGCTCGATGCAGGTTATGAGCGCTTTGCCGTGCTCGATTGCTGGGAAAATGAACCCACACCATTAAGCAGTCTGATCAATCATAGCGGCATCGCGATTGCCACCCCGCATATCGCCGGTCATTCGCTTGAAGGCAAAGCTGCGAACACACAGTATATTTACAATGCGCTATGCCGCTTTCTCAACATCACACCGGCGTGGAAGATGCAGGATAATTTGCCTGCTTCTGCTGCCCCTGTTGTGCTGTCTGCGCAAGCGGATATCTGGCAGAGCTTGCAAGCGGCATGTAGCGCGCTTTATCCGATCATCAATGATGATAAGGTCATGCGTTCTTGGGCTGATTTTCCCGCCAGCGATCTGGCCAAAGCGTTTGCCCACTATCGCCGTAATTATCCCGTCAGGCGTGGCTGGCAGCATGCCCCGATCAGGCTTCAGAACGCAGATGCAGCCACCTTGAAGATGGCACAAGCTATCGACTTAAACATGAGTTAGGTTCTAGCTCATGACTATTTCAAAACACAATCTGGTCTGGATGGACTTGGAAATGACAGGTCTCGATCCGGAAAAAGAAACCATTATCGAAATCGCCACGATCATCACCGATAGCGAAATGAATATTCTGGACGAAGGACCTAGCTTGGTGATTCATCAGCCGGATTCAAAGCTCGATGCCATGGACGAGTGGAACACCAGCCATCACGGCGCATCAGGTTTAACGGCTCGTGTTAAAGCATCCAAGCTCAACATGGCGGATGCTGAAAAGAAGACCCTCGATTTTATCAAGCACTACGTGGCTGCAGGCATATCTCCACTGTGCGGCAATTCCGTGCATCAGGATCGGCGCTTTCTACTGCCGTATATGCCCGAGCTGGAAGCTTATCTGCATTATCGCAATATTGATGTCAGCACAATCAAAGAGCTATCGCGGCGCTGGTATCCCAAAATGCGCCCCCCACGCAAACAGGCCGTACATCTGGCGCTGGTTGATATTCGCGAGTCCATCGAAGAGCTCTGCTGGTACAGGCAACATCTGTTTCGTTAATTATTTGTTTGATGCGAATGGTGATGTCTTTTCTGCTATGAGTTGGAATGACTGAGAGGAGATATTAAGGGAAATGACTACCCATAACATTAATTCCCCAAATGCAAAGGCATCGCTGGATGCATTAGACCAACCATTCCTGGGAAAGCTTGTCCCGCAAGACCCAACCGATGAACCCGCCTCGGTTCTTCTCGAACGCATCAAAGCTGAACGGGCTGCTGCAACACCTGTAAAACGTAGGCGGAAATCTAAGCCTCAGGAGTATAGCAATGCCTGAATCTAATCAAAAACTTGTTCAGCAGTTATGTGGCATGGATGAATCAATAGGGTTTGAGACAAAGCGAGTTTCATCAAGTGTTGTACGGAAGGCGCTGATTGCCATATCGGCTTTTGCCAATACCCATGGCGGAATACTTGTTTTGGGCATGGAAGATTATGATAAAGCAGCGGGAGAGGATCGCCTTTTTGGTATCGAGGAAAATAAAGAAGCGATTGATGAACTAAAACGAAAAATAGATTCACAGGTATTGCCCCCAATAACAGGGGTTCAGTGGTCAGAGTTATCGTATCGCAAATCGAATGGCGAGGAAGGGACTCTGCTTGCAGTACAAGTCACAAAAAGCACAAAGGTCCATTCAGTGTTTGAAAGTGGAACTTGGAAGCGTATGGAGCGCAGTAATCGACAGATGACTGCTACGGAGATCAATGATCTGTCTTATCTGCGCGGAATGATTAGTGCAGAAACTGAATTGGTTGATGTTGATTTTGATTTGTTGGAGACAGATAGCTGGAAGCAATATTGCAGATCACGTGCCATTTCTTCAGGAGATATTGAAGATCGTATGCGCAGGATCGGACTGGCTAAACTAGACAATGGTATCGTGCGTCCATTGCGTGCTGCGGTTCTCCTTTTTGCGGATGATCCGGCTGGTCTTTTGGCAAGAAAAGCAACCATCCGAATATTCCATTATTCAGGGATGACGATTGAATATGGAGATACGCCAAACCTACTTAAGACACCCAAAACGATAAGTGGCCCTTTGATACAACAGATCGCAGATGCATATGAATATGTGGTGAATGAAATTGCAACAGGATTAACGATGGCTCGTTCCGGATTTGAAACAGTCCACCGTTATCCGATACGAGTGATCCGCGAAGTGATTACCAATGCCGTCATCCATCGTGATTATCACATCAATCAGGATATCCATGTCTATATTTTTGATAACCGTATAGAGGTTAGAAGTCCGGGATTATTTATTGGTGGGATTACTGCAAAAAATATTCAGGTGTTAGGGTCAAAATCGCGTAATCAATTGATAGCGACAAATATAAGAGAGTTTCCAGACCCACCTAATATTGATGCTGGTGAGGGAGTCCGAATGATATTTTCTGCGATGAAAGCAACAGGACTTTATCCCCCATTCTATTTTTCAACACCACCAATAGCACCTGTTGATTCAATCAATGTCTGGTTACTCAATGAAGAACAGCCACCAGTATGGGATCAGGTTTCCGACTGGATTGAGAATCATGGTTCCATTGCGAACAGAGAACTCCGGACGATAGCAAATGTCGATACATTAAAAGCATCAAAGCTATTAAAGCGATGGGTAGAGCAAGGGCTGCTAGTAGTTGATGATAGCCATGGTAAGCGTAACACTGTTTACCGGTTATCAGCAGGGGACGGTGATAGCCAAGAACAAGGTTTATTATCTACGGTCATAGATAATAAACAGAGAAAGAAATAAAAGTTCTTCATAAACAATATGTTGGGAGGAAGTTTATTATCTTTACCATTGTTAACCGTAAAAAGAAGGTAGCCAAGACCATGTAACTGAAGAGAAGATGAAGCAACCAACACCTGTTAAAATACTGGAAGGGTTAAGCCGTGTTCGGCTTTTTTGAAAGATGCAAAAAGATGTACCTGCGGGTAAGCTCGCGGCATGCGCTTTGCTCCATTCTCTCATCTGCACAATCATTCGGATTTCTCATTATTGGGAGCCACTACCTCGATTGACGGTCTGCTCAAACAAGCCGTCGAGCTTAAGCAGCCGGCGGTGGCACTGACCGATTATGGTAATCTGTTCGGCGCAATTGAGTTTTATTCCAAAGCCATGCGGCTGGGCATCAAGCCGATTCTGGGCTGTGAAGTGTACCTCTGTGACGATCACACCAAGCGCGTGGCGGAAGGGCCACGCGGGCCGAAGTTTCCGCAACTGGTGTTGTTGGCTCGCAACAACAAGGGTTGGAAAAATCTACTCAAACTGATTTCCGTTTCCTATATGGAAGGCTTTTATTATAAACCGCGTGTGGGAAAACCATTTCTGGCCGAGCATGCCGATGGGCTGATTGCACTCTCCTCCGGCTGGAATGGGGAAGTCGAAAAGTGTTTGCAGCAGGGCAATCGGCAGGCAGCCAAAGAGGCGGCGCTGGCTTATAAAAACCTGTTTCATGAAAACTGCTTCTTTCTTGAATTGCAGCGCCATGGTGCGGCCGGCCAGGAAGACATCAATCGGCAAGTCATTAGCCTGGCGCATGAGTTGGATATTCCGCTGGTGGCCAGCAACAATTCCCACTTTCCACAACGCGACGATTTTAATGCCTTTGAAGCCATGCTGGCCTTGCAGCAAAACCGCACCTTGAATGATGATGTGTCGGGGCATTTTACCCCTGAATATTATCTCAAATCGTATGCCGAAATGGCCGAGTTGTTTGCCGATATTCCGGAAGCATTGGAAAACACCATGCACATCGCCAACCGGTGTAATGTCGATTTGCAATTCGGGCATTATCAATTGCCCGATTTTCGCCCGCCCATCGATATGGATCTGAGCGCTTACATGCGTTTGCAATCACAAGAGGGGCTCGACTCACGCTGGCCTGCGATTCTGGCCGGCTCGCCGGATGCTGATCGCGCTGTTTATGATGCTCGACTCAAGTTTGAGTTGGATATTATCATTGAAATGAAGTTTCCCGGTTATTTTCTCATCGTTTCGGATTTCATTATGTGGGCCAAACATCAGGATATTCCAGTCGGTCCAGGACGAGGCTCCGGAGCCGGATCACTGGTGGCGTATGCCATGAAAATCACCGATCTCGATCCGATTAAATATGGCTTGCTGTTTGAGCGCTTTCTGAACCCTGAACGTGTCTCCATGCCCGATTTTGATATTGATTTCTGCATGGCGCGTCGCGAAGAGGTGATTCGTTATGTGACCAATAAATACGGTGAAGAAAAAGTTGCGCAAATCATCACCTATGGCTCGATGAAAGCTAAAGCAGTGGTGCGCGATGTTGGGCGCGTGCTGGCGATGGAGCTATCCAAGGTCAATACGATTGCCAAGCTGATTCCCAATGACATGAAGATGACGCTCGATAAAGCACTCGTTGAAGAGCCGAAATTGGCCGAGATGCTGGACAAGGATGATGAGGTAGCGCGTTTGTTTGATCTGGCCAGGCGCTTGGAAGGTTGCCATCGCAATGCTGGCAAACATGCTGCTGGTGTGATTATTGCCAGTCGGGATTTAACCGAGACTGCGCCGCTGTTCAAAGTCGCCGGAGAAGAAGGCAAAGTGGTACAGTGGGATATGGGCAACAGCGAAAAAGTCGGACTGGTGAAGTTTGACTTTCTGGGTCTGAAAACCCTGACCGTGATCGACATCGCCTGCAAATTGATCAAGCAGTACGATGATAGCCCGGAAGCTCAAAGTTTTGATCTCACCGCCATTCCCATGCATGACGAACCAACATTCCAGCTGATGCAGCGCGGCCAGACGGCGGCCGTATTTCAGGTGGAATCGTCCGGCATGCGCGATTTGCTGACCCGCTTATTGCCCGATTGTTTTGAAGATATTATTGCCCTCGTCGCCCTGTATCGTCCAGGGCCTTTGGAATCGGGCATGGTGGACACCTTCATTGCCTGCAAACATGGCGCTCAGGAGATTGTTTATCTGCTGCCGCAACTCAAGCCGATCCTGCAAGAGACCAACGGTGTCATCCTGTATCAGGAGCAGGTGATGCAGATCGCGCAGGTGCTGGCTGGTTTCTCACTCGGGCAGGCCGATATGTTGCGCCGTGCGATGGGTAAGAAAAAACCGGAAGAAATGGCCAAGCAGCGCGAGTTTTTTATGGCCGGAGCCGAAAAGGAAAAGGTCGATCTCGATAAAGCCGAACAGATTTTTGATCTGATGGAAAAGTTTGCTGGTTACGGTTTTAACAAATCCCATTCCGCCGCTTATGCGTTAATTTCCTATCAAACGGCTTATTTGAAAACCCACTTCCCCATCGCCTTTATGGCCGCGACCTGTTCGTGCGACATGGGCAATACGGATAAAATCGCTGGATTAGTGACCGATTGTCGCAATATGGGCATCGAGATATTGCCGCCACATATCAATGCATCGGAGTGGGAATTCCGCCCGGAGCAGGGGGCTATTCGTTACGGCCTCGGTGCGATCAAAGGCGTGGGTGAAGTGGCGGTGAAAGCTGTGGTGCAAGAACGCCTTGATCACGGTGCCTTTGATACGTTTGAAACACTGATCATGCGCGCACCACCGCGCAGTTTGAACAAACGTATTTTAGAAGCATCAATCAAGGCAGGTGCCTTGCATGGTCTGATTCCCCATCAACGTGCGGCCTTGGAAGGTTTAGCCGAAACTCTCGAAAAGCTTAGCCGCAAACGCAAAGAATTTGCATCCAATCAATCCGCCCTGTTTGAAATGGCCGAGCCTGAAAGCAATCAAGGTTTCCCTTTAACGCAGTTATGGAGTCCGGGTGAAGCCCTGCAGGCGGAACGCGATGTGCTGGGCTTTTATCTTACGGGTCATCCGCTGGAGGCATATTTGAACCGCAGCAGTGGTTTGAGCGATTGTAATCTCAGCCAGTTGGCAGACTTTGAAAACGATGCTCAGATTGTTGTGGCCGTCGGCGTATCGAGCATTCGCCCCTATCACGGCGGGCGCGGCACGATGGCTTTTGTGCAGTTGGAAGATTTGCACGGCCAGGCTGAAATGGTTGTCTTTGCAGACCTGTATGGCGAGTCATCTGAATTGCTTGAGGCAGATAAGCCTTTGTTGGTGGCGGTACGGGTGGATAAGTCGCGCGGTGATGAGCCGACACTGGTGGCTGAAGCAATCACATCATTGGCTGATATTTTGCCGGAGTTGGTCAGCGAAATTCAGATTACCGCTTCCAGTATCGCCTGGGATGAAGTGACCTTGGCACGTCTTAAAGCATCTGCTGCTGGCGGTAAAACACGTCTTTCGTTCCATGTGCGGCTGCCTGACGCTAGTCTTGCCATCTTGCAGACCGGCCCGTGCATACGCTGGGATGATGAGTTGAAGGCGCAATTGGATGCACGGTTTTCACCGGAATCGGTTTTTTTGCGTTGCAGAGCATGGCAGCCGCCACGCAAACAGCAGGCCAAGCGCGGCAATTGGTCTAATAAATGACTGTCGAGCAAATAATCGCCGTTTTGGATCAAGCGCGACCGAACAAGGCTTAGATTAAGGAGATATGAATGGCTTATAGTTATCTGGAATTTGAACGTCCCATCGCTGAACTGACATCAAAAATTGATGATTTATCGGGCATGGGTTCCGGCTCCGGCGTGAATATCGCCGAAGAAGTCGAGCGCCTGAATGAAAAACGCGATACCTTGATTGAACAGATTTACAGCAAGGCCAGCCGTTCGCAGATTTGCCAGTTATCACGCCATCCGGATCGGCCTTATATTCTCGATTATATCCCGATGATCTTTGATGATTTTCAAGAGCTGCATGGTGATCGCGCGTTTGCTGATGATGGTGCGATTGTGGGCGGCATTGCCAATTTCAGGGGTAAGAGCGTGATGGTGGTGGGTCATCAAAAAGGCCGCGATACCAAGGAAAAGTTAAAACGCAATTTTGGCATGCCGCGTCCGGAAGGCTATCGCAAGGCGCTGCGCTTATTCAAGCTCGCCGAGCGTTTTAATATGCCGGTACTTACCTTTATCGATACAGCCGGCGCATGGCCGGGTATTGATGCGGAAGAGCGCGGTCAAAGCGAGGCGATTGCGCGTAATCTGCAAGAGCTGGCGGTGTTGAAAGTGCCCGTGATCTGCACGGTGATTGGCGAAGGCGGCTCTGGTGGTGCGCTGGCTATTGGTGTGGGGGATCGCATGTATATGCAGCAGTTCTCGACCTACTCTGTTATTTCACCGGAAGGTTGTGCGGCTATTTTATGGCGTGATAAAGCTTTTGCTCCCGATGCTGCGGAAGCACTGAAACCCACAGCCAAGGATTTGCTCGAATTGAAATTGATAGATGCCATTATCCCTGAACCGAGTGATGGCGCACACCGTAATATCGAAGCTGCGGCGGAATTGATTGCCGAGGTACTGGATCAAGCGCTGGTCGAATTAATGGCATTACCGCAAGAGCAGTTGCTTGAGCAACGTCAGCACCGTTTGCGCAACCTCGGTGAGTTTAGTTAATGCATGTCTAACACGAGTTCAACCACCCCGACTCAAAGCATCGCTACCAGCATTGCCGTTAAACTTATTCAACGTGAATCAGTCACGCCGGAGGATGGCGGCTGCCAGAATTACATGGAAAAACTGCTGGCTCCCTTAGGCTTTGTGCGCACCCATATCGATTGCAACGGAATCACCAACAGCCTGTATAGCCGAGTCGGTGAACTAAACGGCAGACTGGCTTTTGCCGGCCACACCGATGTCGTACCAACAGGTCCTGTTGATCAATGGCCGCACCCGCCTTTTGATGCAGTGATTGAAGATGGTCTGCTGCATGGCCGTGGCGCTCAGGATATGAAGGGCGGCATTGCCTGCTGGATTGCCGCCGTGGCTGGTTTGTGCGGCAACTACACACCATTACCCAGTATCCAGATGCTCATCACTTCCGATGAAGAGGGTGATTCCATTGATGGCACTATCCGCATCATGGAATACATGCAGCAGCATGATTGCCTGCCTGATGCGGCTATTATTGGTGAGCCGTCCTGCTCCCGACAGGTGGGAGATACCATTCGCCGTGGTCGCCGTGGCGTGGTGCAGGTACATGCCACTTTTCATGGCAAACAGGGTCATTCGGCTTATCCGCAGGATGCGGACAACGCCATCCATCATGCCGCGCCCGCACTGGCAAACATCGCTGCACTGGATTGGGGTGAAGCGGCCGAGGGCTTTCCTGCCACCAGTTGCCAGATTACCAATGTAAACGGCGGCACCGGCGCAAGCAATGTTATCCCGGGCAGTTGCTCAGCCTTAATCGACATCCGTTACAACCCAGCCAATGATTTTGAATCCATCAAAACCAGCATCGAAACCGCCTGTGCAGACTGTGACACCACACTGAATTTCGATCACGTTGCCACAGCCTTTTCAACACCGGATGGTCCGTTTCTCGATCTGGTATGCAATAGTATTCTAAAGGTGACTGGTCTTGAAACATTGCGCGATACCGGCGGCGGCACCTCCGATGGTCGCTTTTTGGCAGCTGCAGGCATTGCGGTAGCAGAGCTGGGTACGACCAACAGCACCATCCATCAGGTCGGTGAACAGGTAGCTGTGGCAGAGCTTGAAATACTCACAACTATTTATAGTGAAATCATTGAAAACTTTGAGGTTCAATCATGACGGATAAACTCGGCAGTCAACCTAATCGGCCAGAAAAATCACTGGAAATATTCGCTAATCCGAATCCAGAGCGCGATTATCATATCCGCATCGATTCACCTGAATTTACCTGTTTATGCCCCAAAACAGGCCAGCCGGACTTTGCAGAAATCAAACTCGACTATGTGCCGGATCAACACTGCGTGGAACTCAAATCGTTAAAGCTGTATTACTGGAGTTTTCGTGATGAAGGCCATTTCCATGAAAAAGTTACCAATATGATTGCCGATGATCTGATTAACCTGCTGGATCCGCGTTATTTAAAAGTGCAGGCCGTGTTTAATGTGCGCGGCGGCGTTTATACCACGATAGAAGTTGAGCACCGCAAGGTTTAACCCGTAAATGTCATTACTTCCATTCATTAAAATGCAGGCGCAAGGCAATGATTTTATCATTCTCAACGGCTTAATCGATGCCTTGCCCGAATTAACGGAACACTTTGTCCGCCGCATCACCGAACGCCGCTATGGCATTGGTTGTGACCAATTATTGATTTTGCAAGCCAGCAAGCATGCCGATGCCGCTATGCAGATTTTTAATAATGATGGCTCCGAAGCCGCCAACTGCGGCAACGGCCTGCGCTGTGTCGGTGATTTATTGATGCAACTAAGCGGCAATGACACCGCCACCATTGCGCTGGCTGATCGTATAATCTATGCGAGCCGCAGCGAAAAAGGCATTCGCATCGATATGGGCGCAGCGATTATTACCGGGAAAACCGAATCCCACGTTGATGTCGAGATCGGTAATGCCCACAGCGTATTCTTTGAAGCGGTAGAAGATTTCCCCAGCGATCGAAACATCGAAATCGTCACCGGTCAGGTCGCCGATCATGTGTATATCGATATTATCGAACGCGGTGCAGGTCATACGCCAGCCTGTGGCTCCGGCGCATGCGCAACTGCCGCCGCCATCTGGCACAACGAAAAACATCATCGCCCGCTGAGTATCGAAATGCCCGGCGGCATCGTCACCGTTTCAGGCAGCATCGATCAACTGGTTTTAGAAGGCACAGTAAAACAAACATTTGCAGGCACGTTTGCCTTATAATCATCAATCAAAAATTCGCGCTTGCATCCACGCATCTTTAAACCATAATCCGCGCTCCCAAATAGGGACGATTGAGGGCAGATAGCTCAGTCGGTAGAGCAGAGGACTGAAAATCCTCGTGTCGGGGGTTCGATTCCCTCTCTGCCCACCACTAAAAACGTAACAATAACTTAGAGGGTCATCAGCAATGATGGCTCTCTTTTCATTTGACCCCGTGGGACAACTTTGGGACACTAAGAAACACGGGGTGTCCCATCATAGCTACTATCACAAAGAGAAAATCAGGCTGGCAAGCGAAGATCAGACGCAAGGGTTTGAGCGAAAGTCGTACGTTCACTACGAAAGCGAAGGCTGAGACGTGGGCACGTAAGCTTGAAGCTGAGCACGACACGTATAACAACGATTCTGCGTTGATTCGCAGTAATCTCATAGCTAAAACGACTACACTGCATTGCTCATCAGACAGTAGCCATAACAGATCCACCCCATGCCTGAAACAACATCGGCCAATATATTCAAAAATGCATGACGATCTTCATCATTCTCAAAAATATCGTTTTGATGGTTACCCCGTGAGGTCACATGATAAAGCGCATCTTCATATTCAATTCGCAGTGGTCTAACCATGAATGGATGTTATATCCTTTGCATCAATGATAGACCTGACCGTATGCCGTTTTCGGCAATTAATCTAATGGGTTAAAGTCCCATCAAAGGAGTTATCCGTATACCTTAGTAGTACCGGGAAGCAGCGTATGAGTAATCATAGGTTGTAAGTTTCTCAAGGACAAAATTTCAGGCCGTAACGCGAGTGAACCTATATGTAGCTTCGTAACTTATTGTGGAAGTCGATCCTGTGGTCAAATGGAGAAGGCCATTGAATATGGGGTTAGATAACGGAAACGTCTCATATTTTCCACCGGAGTAGCAGGGGCGGCATGTAATGGAAGATTGGTTGTGCAGGACGGGACGACTACATGGATGTAGGAGGTAGAGCGACACAGGAGTCAAAGCCGAGGCCCGTCATGGTGGTGGTGCAAACCACCGGGTGTTGCGTATAAGGTTCGTCCGAAATCGTACCATGCCATGGCGGGATTCGCCTGCCTGTGCGTTGCACGCAGACAGGGAGGGGTTCATACGACTGCATGGATGCAGGAGGTAGAGCGACGCAGGAAGCCAAAGCCGAGTACTGTTTGAGGACGGGACAACATAAGCCGCAACTGAGGGAAGGAGCCCTGCTTCGCCTAGAGGCGCCTACTTTTGGTGTTTAACGCTTTTGAAGGATGGAGGATCAGGAGATTGCTAATATGCTAGTCACTCCCTGTCTGCGTGCGGACACGCACAGGCAGGCGGTGAAGATCAGGACATTACAGAGGAAGCGTGTGCCAAGGCCAAGCAGGAACCGGGCTATCGTTTTTATGCTTTGTACGACAAGGTTTATCGGGCGGATATATTGCATCACGCCTATCGCCTTGTCCGGTCAAATAAGGGAGCGCCGGGAATAGACGGTGTGAGCTTTGAGGCCATCGAAGCAGCAGAAGGGGTAGAGAGATTTCTTGAAGGGCTGGCAGAGGAAGTGAAGAACAGGACGTACCGGCCAATGCCGGTCGCCAGGTGATGACAAAAGGGCAGGATAGCCGTTTGGACGGCTGCAAGCCGCCCGCAGGGTGAGGGGCAGGATGCCCCGAATCATACCCAAGCCGGATGGAAGCCAGAGGCCGTTGGGCATCCCCACGATTCGTGATCGTGTGGTGCAAATGGCTGTGAAACTCATGATAGAGCCGATATTTGAAGCGGACTTTTGTGATTGTTCGTATGGATTCCGTCCAAAGCGTTCAGCCCATGATGCCATGAATGACATCTCAAAAACCCTGCGTAAAGGGCATACGGAAGTCATTGATGCCGACCTGTCCAAATACTTTGACACGATACCGCACGCCAAGTTATTGGCTGTGGTTGCAGAACGCATAGCCGATGGCGGGATATTACATCTCATCAAGCAGTGGCTGAAAGCGCCTGTGGTGGAGAAGGGTAAGGATGGCACCAGTGGCGGTAAGGGTAATCGGCGTGGCACGCCGCAAGGTGGTGTTATCTCGCCATTGCTGGCGAATCTGTACCTGCACCTTTTGGACAGGATATGGGAACGTCATGGATTGGCGCAGAAATATGGCGCTCGTCTGGTGAGGTACGCCGATGACATGGTGCTATTGTGCGCTAAAGGAACAGCCAAACCGCTGGCTATGC
>CAYOTF010000005.1:0-22744 GCA_964406805.1 uncultured Zetaproteobacteria bacterium
GGCGCAATACGGTCAATTCGCTCACACCCTGTTGGCCAGCATTTTGAGCCAAGTTCAAGCCTTCCTTGCGATGCAGAGCCAGGGTATAGGTCTGGGTTTCATTCAGCCCCGGCCCCTTGGCAATCAGCATCGGGATATCTTTGCCATCATCTTTGACCTTCTTGCTGGCTTTGCTTTCGCTGTGTTTTTTAATCAGAGCCAGGAAGACATCACCATATTCTTCTAATTTATGCGCCCCCATACCACTGATCAAACGCATGGCATCATCGCTATCGGGTTTCTTCTGACTCATTTCGGTCAGACTTACATCACTGAACACCACATGCGGCGGTATATCTTCCTTTTCGGCCAGCTCTTCCCGTAAGGCAACCAGTTTTTTGAACAGCAGCTCATCACGTGCCATACCCAAACGCTTGAATTGGCGACGAATGCCCGGCTGATATTTAGCCAACATGATCGGATCACCCGTACCAATATGTTCGGCTTTCTTGGTTGGCAGCATGGCTGCTCGCTTGGATACGTCCTGCATAAAATAGCCGTGATGCACTAGCTGACGCAGAATCGAAGTCCATTCATCGGCATTGATATCTGCACCCGCACCGTGGCTCTTGATTTTATCGTGTTTGTGCTCTTTGATGCGGGCATTGTTGGAGCCACGCAATACGTCGATAACATACCCCATGCCGAAATGACCCTTGATTTCACGTACACATTGCAAAGCCGCTTCAGCCAGTTCCGTGGCATCGTATGTTTTGGGCGGATCGAGACAGATATCACAGTTGCCACAGGAGTGATCCAGCGGTTCACTAAAATAACCAAGCAACACACGACGACGACAGGTCAAGGCTTCCGAAAATGCCACCATGCTATTCAATTTATGCACTTCAACACGGCGTTGATCGATATTTTCGACATTCTCAATCAAACGACGCACCAGATTCACATCACCCGATCCGTATAGCATCAAGGCTTCCGACTCCATACCATCACGGCCAGCACGACCGGTTTCCTGATAATACGATTCAATACTCTTGGGAATATCATGGTGAATGACGAAACGCACATTGGGTTTATCCACGCCCATACCAAAGGCAATGGTCGCCACAATCACTTTCACACGATCACGCAGAAAATCATCCTGCACTTTTTCACGCGAACGACCCGGGATACCGGCATGATAAGCCGCCGCCCGAATACCATGACGCTGTAAATTCACCGCCAGATCTTCCACCCGCTTGCGTGACAAACAATAAATCACACCCGAACAATTCTGCCAGCCTTCCAGAAACTGCAGAATCTGGGTCAAGGGTTGGCGTTTTTCAGCCACCAGATAACGGATATTGGGGCGATCAAAACTGGCTGTAAAACGCTGCGACTTGGCCAATTGCAAACGTTCACTGATATCTTCGCGGGTATGCTCATCGGCAGTCGCAGTCAAAGCCAGCATCGGCACATCGGGGAAAATCTCACGCAGCTCACCGAGCCGCACATATTCCGGCCGGAAATCATGACCCCATTGCGATACACAATGCGCTTCATCAACAGCAAACATAGCCAATTTTAATTTCTGCAATTTGGCCAGAAAAAGCTTGGACAACAAACGCTCCGGAGCCACATACAGCATATCCAGCTTACCGGCTTCAAAGCGCGCCAACACATCCTTGGCTTCGGCAGCCTTCAATGAGGAATTGTAATAGGCAGCATTGACTCCGCAGGCGGTCAAGGCATCAACCTGATCTTTCATCAGGGAAATCAAGGGGGATACAACAATGCCCGTACCTTCACGCATGATTGCAGGAATCTGATAACACAGCGATTTACCACCACCGGTCGGCATCAGGACAAATGCATCTTTACCATCCATCAAGGAGGAAATAATTTCTTCCTGCATGGGTCGGAATGAATCATAACCAAACACATCTTTAAGCACTTTACGCATTTTTTCTTTTACTTTTTTTGTTGCCATATTATCCTCTCACACAGGGAAAACCCAAGACTTCGATTTATAGCAATCGAATGTTCTTGATCATCTTTTTGCATGTTTTTTTGATTGATTTGCGGCCATTGCAGGGACGTAATCATGCAGCTTTTTGCCGCTGCTTTTATCATTTAACCACGCTAGCGCATAAACTACAAGCTTTTACTTTTTTCTTTGCGTTTGATCTGCTGTTTATTCAAGCCGGATTAATGCTGGCAACCGGGACAATAAAAACTACTGCGTCCAGCCTGGGTGATGCGTTTGATGCTTTTCTGACATTGAAAACAAGGCTCACCTTGCCGACCATAGACCTGAAACTGATGGGCAAAATAACCAGGTTTCCCTTCTGCATCAACAAAATCACGAATCGTTGAGCCGCCAGCCGCAATGGCTTCCTGCAGCACCTGCCGAATCACACGGACCAGAACTGCCAATCTGGCGATAGAAATGCGCCCGGTTGGCCGGGTAGGATGAATGCCGGCTCGAAACAGAGATTCTGCGGCATAGATATTACCCACACCGACCACGTTGCAGGCATCCATGATAATCGTTTTAATCGGCGCTTTGCGGCCGGCACAGATGCCGGCAAGATGTTTCACATGAAACGTGTCCGACAAAGGTTCGGGGCCGAGCTTGGCAAACCAGGCGTGTTCCTGCCAGCTGTTGGCACCGAGTAGCCCTGCATAACCAAAACGCCGTGCATCACGATAACGCAGACTTTGCCCATCACTGAGATGAAAACAGACATGTTCATGGGCTCCTGCTTGCACCGCTTGCGGTAAGACATGAAATTGACCGGTCATACCCAGATGCCAAACCAGCACGGGCTCTGAATCCACCGCCACCATCGCTTCAAACTCAAACAATAAATATTTCGAGCGGCGATGCACTTGCCTCACCGTCTTGCCAATCAAGCTGGCCAAATCTGGAAACGGATAACGCAGGCCATTGCGATGGCAAACTACCGATTCAATTGTTCTGCCGCGCAACAATGGTTCGAGGCCACGCCGTATGGTTTCAACTTCGGGTAATTCAGGCATGCATGCGCCGCATTAACGCTTTGCTTGAAAGTACCCGATCAATAAACAATATACCATCAAGGTGATCAATTTCATGCTGTATGACTCGCGCTTCAAAACCAACTGCATCGATCTGTTGAGATTGGCCGAATGGATCATCAAAACACACACGGATTTCCGCTGCACGCGGTACCATGCCCACCCAATCGGGCACTGATAAACAGCCTTCACGCCCCAAACGTTCGCCGTTGCTCGATTCGATGACCGGATTGGCCATCAGCATCACACCGTGATTTTTGCATGGCCTGAGACTCGCGCTGCAATCGACCACAATCATGCGCCGGCAATCGCCCACCTGAGCTGCGGCAATGCCAACACCGCCGGGGCCTGCCCGCATGGTCTGCTGCAAGATAGAGAAATCCGCCTGCAGCACGGCATCAAACACATTGACCGCATCGCACACGCGGCGCAATTGCGCATCGGGGTGGGTTAATATCGTTTGCACAGACAGAGTCATTGCTACAAATGAGTTTAAGAGAAATGAAAAACTAGAGTATCGCGTCGTCCAGCACATGCAGATCAACATCCACAGCAATTTGTTTGGCTACCGCATCAAGCGCAATCTTCATCGCATCGCCCTGTCCACCAGCCGCCACTTCCAAGACCATCATATATACATCGCCCTGCTCTGTGGGGCGGGATTGGGTCGATACATCCACCACCGAAATACCAAGCGTCGATAGCGCATCGCTGACGGCATGGACAATGCCCGCTTTATCGGCTCCATGCACCGTGATCACATGATCGGGCTGCAAAGCAGGTGCCGTGGCTTCTTCATCACTGATGGTTTGCGATTGCACGGTTAAACGGGTGCGCTGTTCAAGCTCGGCCAAGGCAGCTTTTAATTCGCTGATGCTGCGATCTTCCGGCAGGCGAACAATCAACATCATGGTAAAGCGACCGCGCAAGGCTGTCATTGATGAATCTTCAATATTAGCATTGAGATGCAACAAGGCTTCAGCCACATCACAGACAATGCCGGGACGATCATGCCCTGAAATGGATAATAATACGCTGGACATAAACAACTCCCTTATACGGTTGAATGAAGAACTGAGTCACACACGGCTCAACCTAAACAGGCTGTGCACAAAAAAGAACAGCTTGAATGATTTCCATGCACTTCCCTTGAGCAATAGATTCAAACCTAGATCCTGCTGAGGCTTATTTGCGCGTGGGACATTTTCCTAAAACTTATACGGTAAACGATTCACCACAGCCGCATGCGCCTTTTTCATTGGGATTGTTGTAAACAAATGCCGAGGACAATACATCGCTTTGGAAATCCAGTTGCAGGCCGGTCAAAGCCGAATGATAAGACTCGGCATCCACATAGAGATCAAAACCATCATAGGATTTCACCAAATCACTTTCTTTTGCAGCATCGGCCAAATCCATAACGTATTCCAGGCCGGAGCAGCCCGCAGGCCTCACAGACAACGACAGACCGGCTTTTCCAGCCTCTCGAACCAGGTGTTGCACACGCGCAATCGCCGCATCGGTTAATTCAATCTTCATTTCAACTCCACATTTATAACCATATCTATTTCCAACCCCATCATCTTTCCAGCTTTATTAGGCTTGCAAACCCGCCATGCCTCGTAAACGGCTTCTGGCTTTCACCAGTGCTTTCACCAGCGCATCCGCATCATCGATTGTATTTCCCGGTCCAAAACTAACCCGCACAGAACTGCGTGCCATGCCATCACTCAAACCCATCGCCAACAACACATGCGATGCTTCGCGTTTACCGGATGAACAGGCCGAGCCCGAAGCCACCGCAAAACCTGCCAAATCGAGCTGCATCAATAATGTTTCACCATCCATACCCGGCAAGAGAAATAAGCTGGTATTGCATGCGCGTGTGGCTTGTTCGGAGATAATACGCACTTCTGGAATCTGACTGCTTAACTGCTGCTCAAAGGCATCGCGAATAGGCGCAAACGACGTAAAATCAATCTGCCCTAACGCTGCTGCAAAGCCGGCAATCCCCGGTACATTTTCTGTGCCCGAACGCCGATTGCGTTCTTGACCACCGCCGGGTGCGAGCTCTTGCAATCTCACACCGCGCTTCACCAGCAGCGCACCGACCCCTTTCGGGCCACCAATCTTGTGCGCCGATAAACTCATGAAATCGACATCGAACTGTTTGAAGTCAATCACCGACTTACCGAGCCCCTGCACCGCATCCACCAGCATGGGAATACCATGTTCACGGCAATAGGCGGCGACTTCTTGAACTGGCTGAATCGCACCGCTCTCATTATTGACCAGCATCATGCATAACAAACGTGTATCGTCTGCAATCGCTGCAATCATGGCTTCTGCGCTGACAACACCATCCGCATTTGGACGCACTTGAATAAGCTTATAACTATCCTGCTCCAGCCGCTGCAAGGGTTTTAGTACCGCCGGATGCTCAATCGCTGTGCATACCACACTGCCCGGTTGCGCTGATGCAAGCACACTATGAATGGCGATATTATTGGCTTCCGTGCCACCGGATGTAAACACCACACTGCCCGATTCACAGCCTACAAAAGCCGCCAACTGATCACGCGCATCATCAACAACACGTCGCGCAGCACGTCCAGCCCAATGCAGACTGGAAGGATTACCGGGAGCTTCTAGCGCAGCCTTGGCTGCAGCATCGAGGGCTGCCTGCACCGGTGGGCAGGTCGCATTGCAATCAAGATACCGTTTCAATTTTTATCATTCCCTTAGGGTTGTGATCGACAGGCAGATATTTGGCCACATCACCCAGCTCAATATGATTCAATACCGCATCCCGAGCACATACTTGCTCAAGACTCACCGAATCCATAAAACGATAAATATGCAGCCCGAGCGATTCCCACAACTGGTGGGTATCGCAACGCTGACCACGATGGCAGCCACGAATGCCATTTTCACACATGGTTGTACGCACAGGCTCATTCACTGCACGAATAATATCGGCAACGGAGATATCAACCGCATCCTTGGCCAACAAATAGCCACCACCAGGTCCGCGCACGGAACTAACCAAACCACTTTCACGCAAACGCCGGAACAATTGTTCGAGATAAGACAAGGAAATAAATTGCCGCTCTGAAATCGCCGACAATGTAATTGGCCCATGATCGCGCTGATTGTTCAAATCAACCATGGCCGAAACCGCATAACGTCCTTTACTAGTTAATCGCATGTCTTACCTCCATGGGTACAGAATACCCTTGTAAAAGAGTCGGATATTATTAACTATACCAATTTAGTCAAGTATATAATCGTGTGCCATCGTCTAGCGATGGTTTCTCGTGACATTCACACATAGCTTAGCCGCCGCATTTGCACAGCAACAAAAACAGGAGAAACAGCCATGGCACCAGGTTCAAAATTGTCCAATAACAAAAAACGTAAAATAAAAATGTTATTGGCCGATGCATTTGCAGCCTTGCAGAAGCATGAACATGAACGATGTCAACAACAATGCCATGCCATTCACGCAATCCAGATAAACAATGCCGATGCTGATTATATCCTTGGTGTGTTAGCCCGAGATCGCAACCAGCCCGAAAAATCGGAATTATATTTTAAACAGGCCATTGCAACAGCACCGAAACGTGTTGATTTTATAACAGCGCTAGCTGGCCTTTATTTGTCTATTGGTGCATACGAACAAGCTCTGCCGGTGTACCAGCAAGCTTTAAACCTAGAGTCGCATGACATCCATGCCCTAACCGGTCTGGCTGGTGTCATGGTTTGCTTGGAACGCTATGATGAAGCCATTTCGTTATTGGAAATCGCGAAGAAACAACGACCGGGAGCCATTGATATTCGCATGGGCCTATTTCAGGCCAACCATGATAGCGGTCGTATTGAACAGGCACGCGTTCATTTGCAGGATATACTAAAACGCGATGCAAACAACGCGCAGGCTTTTTATAATTTAAGCTTACTCGAAATAGAAAACGGAGCGCTGGCTGCAGGAGAGCAAGCGATCAGGCAGGCAATCCAATGCAATCCGGATTACACAGAAGCATATATTGTGCTGGCGGACTTGCAGCGTTTTACGTGCCATAACGATGATGTTTCAGCCATGCTCAGTCTCTATGATCGCTGTCCGGAACTCTCTATTGAACGGATGAACATGGCCTTTGCGCTGAGCAAAACATACGATGACATCGCTCAAGTAGAGCAGGATCAAAGCCGCTTCGATGCCGCATTCGGTTTTATGCAGGAGGCGAATAATATCCGTCGAAACCTTAGCGATTACGATGAGACCGCCGAACTGCAACAGATACAACATCTCATGCAGCGCTACACGGCCACTATACTGTCCGTACATTCCGGCATCTCAAATACCGAGCCGGTATTTATTCTTGGTATGCCGCGCTCCGGTACCACGCTCGTTGAACAAATACTTGCTGCCCATCCCGAAGTCCACGCCTGTGGTGAAAACGCCATGTTGAATCAAGCCATGGCAAGCATATCGCACAGCAGCGATCCACTGTGTCCTGCTGACTGGACAGAAGAGCAATGCACGATTGTCGGAAAAGCTTACCTGAAACAATTGAGCCAACAACAAGCCACAGCGCACAAATTTACCGATAAAACCTTAAGCCACATCATACATATCGGTTCCATTGCACGCTTTCTACCGCATGCCAAAATCATCCATGTGCGCCGCAATGCACTTGATACCTGCTTATCAATTTATAAAAATAACATCATCGGCAGCCAATACGATTATGGACACCAACTCGAAGAACTGGGACACTATTATCGCGCCTATGAACAGCTTATGGCACATTGGAAAAGCATTTTACCCGCCGGTATGCTCATTGAAATTGATTATGAACAACTGGTTAGTGATAGCGAACGGCAAAGCAAAAAGCTCATCGCTGCCTGTGGTCTGCCATGGCATTCGGACTGCCTTGATTTTCAACATGCCAAGAACCGTGTACTGACAGCCAGCATGACACAGGTGCGCCAACCGATATACAAACGCTCGGTGGGTACAGCACAGCATTATCACAAACATTTACAGCCTCTGATTGATGCACTGGCATGACCACGCATGGCTTGATAGCAGCGATCAAGCGCATTAGAAAGGGATTTGAAACAAACAAGGAGAAACCATGATCAAACATATTGTCATGTGGAAATTAAGAGATAAAGCCGATGCTGCAGAAATTAAAACCAGACTTGAAGCACTGGCCGGCAAGATTCCCGGCCTGCTCGCTATTGAGGTTGGCATTGATTTTCTCGGCTCGGAGCAATCGGCTGATGTTGTACTTTATACCGAACTGGAAAGCCGCGCAGCGCTAGAAGCGTATCAGGCACATCCCGAACATCAGGCCGTTGTCCCGCTGGTCAAAGCCGCCGCCATCTCACGCAGCGTGGTGGATTATGAGCTGACTTAAGGCCTCTGCGACAGGCAATGCTCCCAATACTAGGGCGTGAAATAACTCAGTAAAAAACGGCTATACGTCCGCAATGTCATCGGGATCGCCAGCAGCTTATTCATCGCTTTTTCTCGATCCTTGAAAAACCATCACATGCCGTTGCTAAAAGCTGGATCATGGATATTCACCTCATTGCGCATGTGTTTCAGAGCGCGCCCGTAGCCCATCAAGATATCAAGATTCCAGCGCAAGCGGGCTTTGTAATACTTATCCGACTTTTGATCATTATCATCCGGATCGGCATTAAAAACACGCTCCACATCCCGAATAATAAGCTGCTCGGGGATGTAACACAGGCGATTATTTTTATAACTACTCATACGCAATTCCGCCACCGGATAAGCACCGCCATTGGATGAGGAAATACTGACGATCAACGCAGGCTTGTGACCCAACTCAAAGCGACTGAACAACAAAAAGAAGTTTTTCAGTCCGGCAGGCACCTGACCATGCCATTCCGGTGTGATAATAATCAGTGCATCACTCTGCGTCAGTTGCTCTTTTAAGGGAGCAAGCCGTTCAATCCAGCCTTCATCCGATTCCCAAATCGATTGATCCCAGAGGGGCAGTGGATTATCCGCCAACAAATAGAGAAACGGTTCTGCCTCATCAACCTGCTCGTGCAACACCGTCTCGATATAACGCCCTATTTTTTCACTCTGCGAGGGATTGCGATGGCTGCCACTGACAATAGTGATATGCATCCGCTCAGACCTTAGTCAGGGTGTTTTGATCCGTGTGGTGAAATATCGCATCATTCACCGGAATCCATAACTGGGTGTCTTCTTTGTAGCTGAATTGACCATGCGCAGAAATATCCACATCCAGTTCATAGTTCATGGTTTTGTAGGATTCATCGAGATATTTGTTCGATAAAATCCCATAGGTTTCCGAACCCACAGCGGCTGACAAATGGAAACGCGTGCTATCTGCTTTGGCATTACCGCCTGCATTGATGAGCACACCACGCGGCACCATGAAACAGCGCAATACCTGTTGATTACCAGCATCCCATAACCAATAGCCCAGTTCTTCATGGAAAGCATCCTGCTCACCCAAACGCCAGGCAGTCATCGCATAACGCAGGCCATACAACTCCTGTGGCCCATTACGCACCGGCCCCAGCGCTTCAAACACAACACGCTCACGGTAGCGAGTCTCTTTTTCCTGACTGTGCACACGTGAGACATCAATACCCTGATCTCCCTCCCAAATGCCTGCCAATGCGGCCAATGGCCCCAGGTTTTTAATAATCTGTTCATCCATAACGTCTCCTTTTTAATTCATTACATTTATTTTGCAGTCTTGATCGCCAGAGCCGTAACAAAGCCCCAGACCCAATTAAAAAACAATACCAACAACGGGGTAAATAAACCGAGATCCAGTCCGGCTATTCCCTTGTGTGCCATGAGGGGAAAAACAACAAACAGCTGTACTGCCGTTGGAAATAAACTAAGCAATGCCCCTTTGACAAACAACCGGGATTGCAACATCGGCAAGATAAACAACAGCCCCCAAAGACCACCCCAGACAATACGCGGATACAGCCAGTGAGCCGACAACTCTGGTGCAATCGCAACACCGAGAATCGCTGTGATTCCAAAATGTCCAAACAACCATACTACAAGACTGTTGGCCAAAGCGCCCAGAGCTCCTGCTGCAAAAACAATCAGCAATGTTCTCATGCACACCTCCAAGTAACCGGGTGAGTTTATGCCAGAATCAGACTCAAGCCCAGCCTGAATGGAAGTGTTTCAAACCGTGTGGTCAATTCAATACAGCAGTATAAAAACAAAGTGATGCAGTAGCGAAGCTACTACATCACCCCAAGGCGGTTGATTACATCGTTTGTCCAGTATCAAAGCGATCAAGATTCATCACTTTTGTCCAGGCTCTGATAAAATCATGTACGAACTTTTCTTTCGAGTCATCAAAGGCGTAAACCTCTGCAACCGCCCGCAGCTCCGAGTTAGAGCCAAAGATCAGATCAACAGATGTTGCTGTCCATTTGTGTTGACCCGTTTTCCGATCATAACCTTCATAAACACCTGCCGCTTTGGCTGATTTCTTCCACTGCGTAGACATATCCAGCAGGTTTACAAAAAAGTCATTGCTCAGTGTTCCCGGTCTATCGGTGAACACGCCATGGCTGGATTGCCCGTAGTTCGCATTCAACACACGCATACCGCCAACCAGAACAGTCATCTCGGGCACGGACAAGTTGAGCAAACTAGCTTTATCGACCAGCATATCCGTTGGTGAACGGTAGCTTTGTTTGCTGAAATAATTCCGGAAGCCATCGGCTGCGGGCTCAAGCACGGCAAACGACTTCACATCGGTTTGTTGCTGCGATGCATCCGTACGCCCCGGCCTGAACGGAACGGCAACGTCATAGCCTGCTTGCTGCGCTGCTTGCTCAATCGCAGCAGCCCCACCGAGGACAATCATATCTGCCAATGACACCTGCTTGTTGCCAGTCAATGAAGCATTGAACGATTTTTGGATATCCTCAAGCGTTGCAAGCACCTTGGCCAGCTCTGTCGGACTGTTGGCATTCCAGCTTTTTTGTGGTTCCAGACGTATACGTGCACCGTTTGCACCGCCTCGCATATCACTGCCACGGAAGCTGGAAGCCGATGCCCAGGCAGTTCTGACCAGTTCAGGCACACTTAATCCTGATGCAAGAATACTGAGTTTGATCTTAGCCATGTCTATGCTATCGATTAATTTATAATCGATAGCTGGAACAGGATCCTGCCAAATCATCGTCTCATCCGGCACATCGGCACCAATATAGCGCGCACGCGGCCCCATATCGCGGTGGGTCAGCTTAAACCAGGCGCTGGCAAATGCATGTTCAAACGCTTCCGGATGTTTCTGAAAACGCATTGCAATCGCTCTAAAGTCCGGATCGAACTTCAGCGCAAGGTCGGTGGTAAACATGATTGGCGCATGGTCTTTACCCTCAACATGCGCATCCGGCACCGTATTGGCGGCAGATTTATCTGTTGGTGTCCACTGGGTAGCACCGGCTGGGCTTTTGCTCTGCTTCCACTCGAAGTTGAATAGATTATCCAGGTACATGGTTGTCCACTGCGTTGGAGAAGAAGTCCATGCGCCCTCTAAGCCACTCGTCACGGTATCTTCGGCATTGCCTTTACCACACTTGTTTTTCCAACCGAAGCCCTGCTCTTCAATGGCTGCGGCGGCAGGAGCTGCGCCCACGCACTTGGACGGCTTATGCGCGCCATGTGCTTTACCGAAGGTATGGCCACCTGCGATGAGCGCCACAATTTCTTCATCATCCATCGCCATACGACCGAAGGACTCTCGAATGTCCGCTGCTGCGGCGAGTGGATCAGGATTGCCATTCGGCCCTTCCGGGTTGACATAAATCAGCCCCATCTGAACAGCAGCCAACGGTTGCTCCAAGGCTCCTTTTTTGCTGTGCCGTTTATCGTCAAGAAATTTACTCTCAGGCCCCCAGTAAACCAGATCAGGCTCCCAGTCATCCTCACGCCCTCCAGCAAAACCAAGGGTCTTGAAACCCATGTTTTCCATCGCGACGTTACCGGACAAAATCATCAAGTCGGCCCATGAAATGCTTTCCCCGTACTTTTGTTTGACAGGCCAGAGCAAGCGCCTTGCCTTATCAAGGTTGCCATTATCCGGCCAGCTGTTGAGCGGCTCAAAACGCTGTTGCCCGCCACCAGCACCACCGCGTCCGTCACCTGTACGATACGTACCGGCGTTATGCCATGCCAGACGAATAAAAAACGGTCCGTAATTCCCGTAATCGGCTGGCCACCAGTCTTGAGACGTGGTCAACAACGTGTCGATATCCTTCTTCACGCTTTGAAGATCAAGCTGCTTGAATGCTTCTGCATAATTAAAATGCTGCCCCAACGGATTGGATGCAACACTATGCGCTCGCAGTGGACTTAAATTGAGTTGTTCAGGCCACCAGAACTGATTTGTCCTGGCTTCACCCTTATCGGGGGCAGGAGTTGCCAAGCTTATCGCGGGCAAGGATAGGGGTATCAAAGCTGCCAGCGTGATACCTATTAGGACGTTTCGTGTTTTCATCGATTCATTCTCCTTTTATGTTTCTGCTTATGCTGCATCATTTATGATTGTTCCCAACGGGCAATGATAGGCAGCATGCATGGGGGTAATTGTAATAATAGCCTGTATATATGTATAATTGATTGATGTTATTATATCGATAGGTTTCAACTATAATGGAGGCCGCAATGAATTTACGCGAAATGTCATATCTGGTTGCTGTCGCTGATTTGCATAATTTCAGCAAAGCGGCTAAACAGTGCAATGTCAGTCAGCCGACCCTGAGCACGCAAATAAAGAAAATGGAACAATGGCTCGGCATAAAAATCTTCGAACGCAATAATAAGCGTGTCATGATTACCGAAGCAGGGCGAGACATCATACAATCGGCAAAAAAAATTCTGCAGGAAGTGGAGCGCATCAAAGAGATTGCCGAATGTTCGCAGAATCCTCTTGCCGGAAAACTCCGGCTTGGCGCATTCCCGACGCTGTCCACATATATATTTCCTGCCATTGTTCCGCAGATCAAGGCACTCATGCCGGATCTGCGTCTCATTCTCATCGAAGATAAAACCTCTGCCTTAATGGAGAGCCTGCACAGAGGCGACATTGATGCAGCACTATTTGCCTTGCCAGTGCATGATGATTTTTTCGAGGTAAAAACGTTGTTTGATGATCGCTTTTTCCTGGCCGTTCCGCCGCATCACCCCTTGGCTGAAAATACTGAAATAGCAGTGGAAGAACTTGCCAGTTACCGTTTATTATTGCTGGAAGAAGGTCACTGCCTGCGAGATAACGCTCTGGAAATCTGTCAGCAGCACAATATTGCAGAGGAACAGGATTTTCGAGCCACCGGCCTTGAAACGCTACGTCAGATGGTCAAAGCTGGCACCGGCATCACCCTCATGCCGGAAATCGCCATCAATGCGCACGAAACGGGCATACATTACATCCCCTTTTCGGAGCCTGCACCATACAGAAGCATCGGACTGGCTTACCGAAAAACCTCGACCAAGAAAGAAATCATGCAGAACGTTGAAGGAGTATTGAAAAACTTCCATCGCTAAGGAAGCGCTGACCAAAGCTGACTGTGATCTACGTCATTCGCTGAGGCTCTATTTATCCTGCAACTCAGAGTCTTTGCTGAAAGTGGGAACAAAAGCAGGAATACGCCGACGATAAGCTGCATAATCGGGATGCGCTCTCAGCATACGCGACTCTTCAAAACGCGAGCCGATGATAAAATACACACAGACGAGCAGTGAAAAGTTCAAACCATTCCAACTCTGCGCAGGCATGGCCAGCAGCATCAGCATCACACCGGCATACATCGGATGACGCAAATAACGATAAATACCGCCGATCACGAACGGGTCCGTGCCAACAGGCGCTTTGCGCAAACCTAAAAAGACCAAAGCATCAATCGGCTGAAATGCAGCCAGCGCCACACATAAACCCATCAATTGTAACGCAATCAGAACAAACTGAAGTACACCATCGGTTTGATACAACGGTGTATCTGGCAATGCATGCACCGAGTACAACCAAACAGCAGTCGTGATGATCGCAATCAGAGAATACATCAACCTGTAGCGAGGTTCACCAATACCGCGTTGGTAACACCATCGCTTGCATGTGTTTGATGCTGTCACACTATGAAAAACCGCAAAAAGCAAGCCTGACAACCAAATCCAGGCGATACTGTTCCATTCTGCCATATCAGCCACTCCCTATTCCAGATTATTCATGAATGCTGCTGTGCCCTCGTGGTTCATTCGTCCGCAACGAATCTTTTCTACCCTAGGGCACTTTCTCTGCGTACTTCGCGTCCTCTAATGGGATGATCCGCCCTGCTCCCAAACGGCATCGTAATCTGCCAGAATAGAAGAGTTCGGAAAGGACAATCTATGACCGAGGAGCGAGACGCCCATGAGCAGTTGAGCGAACAAAGTGATGTCTGCAGGCGATAAAAACAATCCCCGACATTGGCTCCTTGGGGGCGACAGCAATTGTAGCGGCAGTAGGCGATGCCCATGTTAGCAGTCTGAAGGAGCGACGGGGGCAGAACATTGCGACAGTTGCGCTAGCAAATAAAATAGCACACCTTCGCCGTAGCGAAATAGGGGTAAACAAATGATCTTTAACGAATTGCGTAGATAAAGTGAAAGATGGCAACAAAGGCAGACAGCCGCACTTCCGTGAACCTGATCACCGCAAGGGCTCACTGCGAAGCCTATCCTCTCTTTTAATATGAAATGATCATGCGGGGCGGCGACTCACGCGATGAGCGTTAATGCGATTGCCCTGTGTATAAACGGCCATGCATTGGAAATGCCTTACGCTGCGCGTATGGTTCAGCGCCATGAAACAGACTCTGGTCACCCAACCCACTTTATTTACCGAACTCAATCTGCCTGAGGCCTTGCAAAAAGGCATTGATTCACTCGGCTTCACGGAGATGACCGATGTGCAACAAGCCGCCCTGCCCATCACCCTGGCGGGTAAAGATGTAGCCGGTCAAGGGCGTACAGGCACAGGTAAAACAGCTGCTTTTTTGATTACCGCCATCAACCGCCTACTCACTACCGAGCCAAAGAAAGGGCATACAAATCATCATCCCCGTGTGTTGATTATCGCGCCCACCCGCGAACTGGTGATCCAGATTTCCGCTGATGCAAAAAAGCTGGCTCAACATACCGATTTGAAACTACACACCGTCTATGGTGGTGTTGATTATGAAAAACAACGTCTCGGTTTTGAGAATGGTGTGGATATTCTTATTGGTACACCCGGCCGCTTGATCGATTATCTCAAAAAGCGCGTCTATTCCTTATCCAAGGCCGATATGCTGATTATCGATGAAGCCGACCGTATGTTTGATCTCGGTTTCATCAAAGATCTGCGTTTTATGATGCGCCGCCTACCCCATTACGAGGAACGTCAATCGCTGATGTTCTCCGCCACCTTATCGCACCGGGTACTTGAGCTGGCCTATGAACACATGAACTCACCGGAAAAGCTACGTGCTGAAGAAGGTGATCTGATCGCATCCGGCATCACCGAATCGATGTACCACACCAGCATGGATGATAAACTACCCTTATTGATCCATTTGCTGCGCAATGACAATGTTGAACGCGGTATGATTTTCATCAATGAAAAACGCACTGGCGAGCGTGTGGCACGCAATCTGGCACGTTATGGTTTTGCGGTCGGCATTCTATCCGGTGATGTGCGTCAGAAAAAACGCATGCGTATTTTAGAAGACTTCACCAATGGCAAGTTGCATTTGTTGGTCGCCACCGATGTAGCCAGTCGCGGCCTGCATATTGACGGGGTGACCCACGTATTCAATTACGATCTGCCCGAAGATGCCGAAAATTATGTGCACCGCATTGGCCGCACCGCTCGCGCCGGAGCCAGTGGCACAGCGATCTCCTTTTCATGTGAACGCTTTTGTTTTGGCCTGCCCGATATCGAAGCTTATATCAGCCGCCAGATTCCAGTCTCACACATCGATCCGGAGATGTTGGAGATTGGCAAACCCACCGCCCCTGATGCCTGCGCTGAAGGCATGCAACAGGGTGACCGTACCGAGCAACACAACAAACCCGCCGGACGACGACCCAATGGCAACCGCTCAAACCGTGGCCGCAGGCCGTAACGTCGTTAAAAGCGAATCACCTGCAACGCACTCCATGGTCATAAATACAACCAGAATGGCGCGCATACCGTAAAAGCTGAATCGCTCCGCCGCTTCATTCGCAATGCTGCTTGCTAGTATTCTGGCTCGGCTGCTGCGCTTGTTAATGTTCGCTTGTTCTGGTCATGCTAATAGTTATAGTCATGCCAACGAATCGTTAGGGGTTAAAAATATGCGTTTGCTTCTTATGTTGTGTTTATCCTTGTTCATGTTTTCCTCATGCAGCTATCTGCGCAGCGGCATGGTGAACACAATGGATGTGATTGTAGCGCCTTACCACTACATCTTTGATGAAGAAGAAGAGGAATTCGATTAAGCTCAGTTCAGATTTAAGCCCCTGAACACATCCTCATGAACTTATACATCAGCAAATCCATTGCCCTGCTACTGCTACCACCCGCAGGCCTTATCTTACTGGCCGCAATCGGCTTGTTGTTCTGGAACTACCGTGGTGGCAAAGAACTCATCGTTGTCTCACTCATTCTGCTCTGGACACTTTCCACGGAACCGGTGCGCGATGCCTTAATCTCGCCATTAGAAAATCATTACCCGGCACTCAAAATCAATCATTACAGCCAGCAGCAACTGGCGCAGGGTCATCTTGCCATCGTCGTGCTCGGTGGTGGCATTTATGAAAACGCGCCCGAATTCGGAGGCCGCAACGCCTTGCGAAACCATGCCCTGATGCGTGCCATCTATGCTGCGAATCTGGCTAAGAAAACCAATCTGCCGGTTTATTCCACTGGCGGAACGGGGCTATCGGGTGACAAAGAACCGGAAGCGAAGGTCATGAATCGATGGCTGATTCAATTTGGTGTCGATGCCAATAAGGTGTTTCGTGAAAATGCGGCCAAAACGACATGGGAAAATGCGGCACTGCTAAAACAGCGTTTGCAACAGCACGGTATTACAAAAATCATTCTGGTGACGAGCGCCTGGCATATGCCGCGCGCACTCCACGTATTCAAAGCACAGGGCTTCGATATCATCCCCGCCCCCTGCGCTTTTGTGGCCAAGCGCAGCGCTTACGATGTACTCAGTTTTCTACCAAGGGCGCGGGTACTGGCAGACTCCAGCGATGCCCTGCATGAGTATTTGGGTATACTGTGGTACCAATGGATTCATAAGAACTAGCCATCAGAATACGATATGTTTAACCTAGCTTGATGGAATTGGAGATGATGTGAACGAGAAAAGCTCAAGCCACAACACTGCTCACGATGAGCTATGCAATGCCGACGGCATGTATTTGGAAGCCTTGCACGAACAATATCTGAAGCAGCCGCAATCGCTGCCCGCGCAATGGCGTACGTATTTCTCCAACCTCGATGCTGATGATACTCACGACACGAACAATGGCTCCGAGCAGGGTAGTCATTCGGCGATGCTGGAAACGATGCGCCTCACCAGCCCCTCACAAGTATCCGCCCAATATCCCGCCACACAACACAATCAAAGTGACATCGATTACCCTTCGCGTGCCATCTATTTGATTCAAGCCTATCGCATGCATGGCCATTTGCATGCTGAACTCGACCCGCTCAAGCTCAATCCCCGCGCCAGCAGCCCGGAACTGGATCTGGCGTATTATGGACTGTCCGATACCGATCTGAATCAACGTTTCCCTACCGGCAATCTAGCCGGTGATAGCCAAATGCCATTGCGCGATATCCTGTCATTATTGCAACAAACCTATTGCGGTCATATCGGGCCTGAGTTTATGCACATCACCGACTCTGCCCGCCGCCACTGGATTCAATCGCGATTGGAAGGCATTCGCTCCCAACCCGATTATAATGACGAAACACGCCGCCACATTTTTGGCCGTGTCATGCATGCCGAAGAATTTGAGCGCTTTCTGCATACCCGCTACGTCGGTCAAAAACGTTTTTCACTCGAAGGTGGCGAAAGTCTGATTCCAATGCTCGACACACTCATTCAAAGCGCCGGCAGCAAACACTGCAAAGAGATTATTTTGGGCATGGCGCATCGTGGCCGTTTGAATGTATTGGCCAACATCATGGGTAAATCATTGGCTGATATTTTCTCGGAATTTGAAGGAGCCCAGTTTGAAGATGATGTGCAAGGTCAGGGCGATGTGAAATATCATCTGGGCTTTTCCTCCGATATTTCGACAACCGGTGGCGTTGTGCATGTTTCGCTCGGCTTTAACCCCTCACATCTGGAAATCATCACCCCCGTTGTGCTCGGCAGCGTGCGCGCCAGGCAATGTCGCCGTAAAGATAAAAGCAAACGCGAAGTGATGAGTGTATTGCTGCATGGTGATGCGGCATTTGCCGGACAAGGCGTGGTGGCGGAGTCGTTGGAACTTTCCAAGCTGCGCGGTTTCCGCACCGGTGGCACGATTCATATAGTGATCAACAATCAAATCGGTTTCACCGTCAACCCGCACGATGCACGTTCCTCCACTTATTGCACCGATATTGCCAAGATTGTGCAGGCACCGATTCTGCATGTGAACGGCGATGATCCAGAAGCCTGCTGTCTGGCCACTGAAATCGCCATTGAATACCGCAACACCTTTCACGAAGATATTGTGCTCGACCTGGTCTGTTATCGTCGCCATGGCCACAACGAATCCGATGCGCCGGAAGTCACCCAACCGTTGATGTATCAGCGCATTGCCAGCCACCCGACGACAGGCATCATCTACCGCGACAGCCTTGTGCGCGATGGCATTATCCGTGACTCTGATTATAGCGCTATGGTCAGCACCTATCGCGATTGCCTCGATAAAGTACGGCGCAACAAAGATCGGCCGGCTCCGAGTCCGGTCAATAGTCTGCAAGGGCGCTGGGAAGGTTTTGTCAGCCATCATGCCGCAGAACCGGACACCGCCGTCGATGCTGTAGAGCTGGCGATGCTGGCACGCAAAGTCCATCGTTTGCCGGCTGAGTTTTCTCTGCATGCCAAAATTGAAACCATATTTGATAGCCGAATCGTGATGATGGATGGCAAGCAGCCGATTGATTGGGGCTGCGCTGAAGCCATGGCTTATGCATCGCTGGTGCATGAAGGCCACTGGATTCGTTTGTCCGGCGAAGATTCTGGACGCGGTACCTTTTTTCATCGCCATGCCGTGGTTTACGATCAGAAAACCGGCAAAGGCTTCGTGCCTCTGAAACAAGTGGAAAACGGTCCTCTATCGCACTTTATCGTCGTCGATTCGATGTTATCGGAAATGGCCGTACTCGGTTATGAATACGGATATTCTATCGCCGAGCCGCGCGCGCTGGTCATCTGGGAAGCACAATATGGCGATTTCGCCAATGTTGCACAGGTGGTCATCGATCAGTTTATTGCCGCTGGCGAAACAAAATGGAGCCGCATGTCTGGACTCGTCATGTGGTTGCCGCACGGTTATGAAGGCCAGGGTGCGGAACATTCGTCGGCACGTTTAGAGCGTTATCTGCAACTCTGCGCCGAAGATAATATGCAAGTGGTTTACCCGAGCACACCGGCACAGCTGTTTCATTTGTTGCGCAGACAGCTCATGAGTCGCATGCGCAAACCCTTAATTATGATGGCTCCGAAAAGCATGTTGCGCAACAAACTGTCTTTTTCCAGCTTGGGTGATTTTACCTCCGGTCAGTTTCAGCCCGTGCTGGCGGAATCCGAAAGCAGTATCAAAAAAGCACGCCGGTTGATTATCTGCTCGGGCAAAGTCTATTTTGATTTACTCAGCGAACGGCAAAAACGCGGCATCAGCGATATCGCCATCATTCGCATCGAGCGCCTCTACCCCTTCCCTGATCACGCCCTGCAGCAGCAATTAAAACACTACAAAACAACAAACGAAGTGTTCTGGGTGCAGGAAGAACCACAAAATCAGGGTGCGTGGTTGTTCCTCAATAGCCCGATTCGCCAGCTGTTATCAAAGAATCAAAAAATCTATGGCCTCACACGACCGGAATCCGCAGCTCCAGCTGTCGGTTCCGCCAAGCGTCACAAACAGGAACTGGAAACACTGCTTGATCGTGCGCTCGGTGATGGCCTGGACGGGTTACTGCTATAAGTTACTGCTGAAATAAAATCGGCAACGCACACATACGACGAGTGAAATAAACATGAGCGAGACAATGCAAGGGAGTAAGTACAATGGATATTGAAATCAAAGTACCCAGCTTGGGGGAATCCGAATCCGAAGCGACACTGGTAAGCTGGCTCAAACAACAGGGTGATGCCGTGGCGGTGGACGATGTACTGGCGGAAATTGAGAGTGATAAAATCACCATGGAAATCACCGCACTCGATGCAGGTATCTTAAAAAGCGTATTAAAACAGGCCGATGATATGGTCGAGCCGGGTGAAGTGATCGGCCTCATTGATGCCAGTGCAGCAACTAAAGCGGCACAGCCCGAAACATCTGCCGCAACAGAATCACCTATTGATACGATAGAAATCCCCGCAGCCAATGGCGAAGAAAATGAGCCTATGATCAATGATAAAAACAGCGCTGCCTCCAATAAGTCTGACGACAATCATGACGATGAACTCCCAATCATTGAAACGCCCACAGCCCCCTTGCCCAGCAATGAGCGTCGTGAAGAGCGGCTTCCGATGAGCCGTTTGCGCAAGCGCATCGCCACACGCCTAAAAGAAGCCCAGAATACCGCCGCGATACTGACCACCTTCAATGAAGTAAATCTGCAGGCGGTGATGGATTTACGCAGCCGTTATGGCCAGGCGTTTCAGGAAAAACACGGTGTAAAACTCGGCTTCATGTCGTTCTTTGTGCGTGCCGTTTCGCAAGCCATTTCGCAACATCCCGCGCTCAATGCCTATATCGAAGGCGATGATATCGTCTATCACAATTATCTTGATATCGGCATTGCCGTCAGCACCGAAAAAGGTTTAGTGGTGCCAGCCTTGCGCGATGCACAGCTGATGAGTCTGGCACAAATTGAGCAGGGTATTGCCAGCTTGGCCGGCAAAGCACGCGATGGTGGCCTGCTACCTGACGATTTAAAAGGCGGAACCTTTTCGATTACCAACGGTGGTATTTTTGGTTCCATGCTCTCCACACCGATTCTCAATCCGCCACAGAGTGCTATCCTCGGTATGCATAGCATCCAGAAACGCGCCGTAGTGGAAAACGATACCATCGTGATTCGCCCGATAATGTATCTGGCGCTGTCGTACGATCACCGCCTCATTGATGGTAGTGATGCAGTACGTTTTCTGGTGGCCGTGAAAGATGCTTTGGAGTTACCGGGTAGCCTGATGCTCGATCTGTAAATCGTACTCCCTCCATTCGCATCCCTACGCCGGCTTCAAAAATAATTACGATCACGGCATTACCCGAACGTCACAGAAGGTGAATATCCGAGGCTGGCCAACTGAAAGCGATAGAATCCGGCTATAGTGATCTATATTTTCCCTCAGCGATGCCGGCATAGGAAAGCCCAGCACCGATGCGGCTTGAGATAACACACGCGAGACGGAAGCATTTGCATTGCCAAAGAGTTGCAATAAAATCATTTCCTGCAAATCCAAGATCGGCTTAACCCACAGCAAACTGTAATCATCTTCAATATTGGCCAGTTTCGCTGCAGCATCGACAGCATCTTGAAAATCACCGAGTGAATCCACCAAGCCCAAACGCTGTGCATCCACACCTGCCCACACTCGCCCTTCAGCCAGCTTGGCAACCGCCTCAATCGACATGCCACGACCATCAGCAACTACACTCAAAAAGCGCCGATAGGTATGTTTCATCGCCAAATTCATCACTGCCACCAATTGCGCAGGCATAGCGCGATCCGGCCGAATACCGGAGGAAATCGCAGTTGTACCCAAACCATCGCTATGCACGCCCAACTGTTCTAAACCTTGCTCAATATTGGCCATCACCCCGAACGCACCAATCGATCCGGTAATGGTGGTCGGTGCAGCCCATATCTCATCGGCCGGTGCTGCCATCCAATAACCACCGGAAGCCGCCAAGCTGCCCATCGACACGACTACCGGCTTACCGGCAGTCTTCAAATGAATGACCGCTCGACGGATCATTTCAGACGCTTGAGCGCTGCCACCGGGGCTATCGATGCGCAGCACAACCGCTTTAATGCTCGGATTGCGCCGGGCGCGATCCAACATCTCGATCATCGACTCACTGCCCACCATTCCCGGTGGCTGCTTGCCATCGACAATCATGCCGCTGGCCACAATCACAGCCACCTGCTGAGCCTTGGCAGCAGGCAACTCGGATGCCGTTGCACGCAGATAATCGTTAAAATCAATACTATCGTAATTTCTACTGCCAACCGCTGTGGCTATAATGCCTTCAACGCTATGATTATCCGCCAGATCATCCACCAGCCCTTCGGCCTTGAACAGGGCTGCATAATCGCCATCGTAACTCGCCAAAAAGTCTGCCGGCCTATCGAGCAAAGCCTGCAAACGTTCCGCCTTAATACCACGCATCTCGGCCACATCGTGTTTGTAAGCA
>CAYOTF010000005.1:22761-31313 GCA_964406805.1 uncultured Zetaproteobacteria bacterium
GATTCGCAGCCCTGTCTTCATTCGACATATCATTACGAATCAAAGGCTCAATCGCCGCCTTGTATTTACCGGCTCGAAACAGCTGCACATCGACATGCAAATAATCCAGCGCCGCTTTAAAATAATTGCGGTAAATACTAAAACCCTGCAACGCGACCACACCCATCGGATCCAAAAACACCCGATCCGCCATCGCAGCCAGATAATATTGCGATTGCGAATAATTCGGCCCCACCGCGATCACCGGCTTACCCGTTTTTTTAAACACCGCAATCGCCTGACGCAGAGCCTGCAACTTGGGCATCGATGTCTTGCCCATATTGTCCAATTTCAACACCAGCACCCGAATCCGATCATCCGCAGCAGCATGCGTAATCGCTGCAATCAAATGGTGCAAGTTGGCTTGATTGGGTGCAGTGAAACTCAAATCCAGGGGGAAGCCGGCGGAGGAGGGCAATTCCAATTCCTCAACAATTTGGCCACTCGGATCAATAATCAGAGCGGCACGATTCGGCACCTCGGCGCGGTCGGAATAAATAGCGGCAACAAAAACCAACAGCACCACCAGAAACACACCATTGATCAAGGCATTGCGCAACCGGCCAAGCCAGCGAAAGAGAGTAGAGAAAAATCGTTTCATAATATCCTTGGGGTTAGGCATCGAGTCATTGTTCAGTGCCAAACCGTAGCAGGTTTTATGGCCACAAACACACACACTTTTGAACGAACGTAAACCCAGGACACGATTGTGTTGTTCGCCGCCCACCGTAGAGTGGCGGCAAGACGATTAAATCTCATCAGGGTAAAGGTTTTAACACCATGGATTTCGTACAGGCAATCATTCTAGGACTGATCGAAGGTGCTACCGAATTTCTACCCGTTTCATCTACCGGCCACATGATTGTCGCCAGCCAGTGGATGGACTTACCACAAACAGATGAAAACAAAGCCTTTGAAGTCATCATTCAGCTGGCCGCCATCCTCGCGGTCGTTGCCAATTACCGGGAGAAATTCAGTCTCACATATCTCGACTTATGGCTGAAAGTGAGTCTGGCATTTATTCCGATCGGAGCGGTTGGTTTTTTGTTTCACAAACAGATCAAAGCCATGTTTACCGTCGAAGTGGTTGCGCCAATGTTCATTGTCGGCGGCATCATTTTTCTGATCATCGAATACCTGCACCGTAACAAAACATATCCCGTACAGCGCGTTGAAGATCTAAGTTACAAACAAGCTTTATGGATCGGCATCGCACAAGTCTGCGCCCTCATACCCGGCACCAGTCGCGCTGGCGCATCGATTGTGGGCGCGTTATTGGTTGGACTCAGTCGCAAAGCCAGTGCGGAGTTTTCCTTTTTGCTCGCCTTGCCTGTGATGCTCGCTGCCAGTGGCTTTGATTTAGTAAAACATTATCAGGATTTTAATGGCACAAACTGGCTGGTGCTGGGCGTTGGTTTCGCTGTGGCCTTTGTTTCAGCATGGCTGGTGATGCGTTTGTTTATCACCTTTCTGGAGCACTTCACCTTTGTCGCTTTTGGTGTATATCGCATCATCTTTGGAGCCCTGTTATTATGGATGATCGCATCATGAATACACACTACTTCGTATGGTCAGGCATTGATCCGGTTGCCCTGCAGATTGGGCCGCTGGCGATTCACTGGTACGGATTGATGTACATCGCTGGCTTCTTCTGCACCTGGTATCTGGTGCGCAGACAATTGCAAACGGCGGGATTATGGGGGACTAAAATATCGCCGGATGCCTATGAAGGGCTATTTACCACCCTCATCCTCGGGGTCGTTCTCGGTGGCCGCATCGGCTATGTGTTGTTTTATAATTTCAGTTATTACCTGGGTCACCCCATTGAAATCCTGTACATCTGGCAGGGTGGCATGTCGTTTCACGGCGGCATGGTGGGACCCATCATTGCCGGCTGGTTTTATTGCCGCAAACATCAACTGCCCTTTTTAGAGTTATGTGACCGCTTTTTTACCGTCGCGCCGCTCGGTCTGATGTTTGGCCGGCTCGGCAATTTCATCAATGGTGAACTCTGGGGTCGCATTACCGATGTGCCGTGGGCCATGATTTTCCCTCATGTCGGGCCTGAAGCACGCCACCCCAGCCAACTCTATGAAATGGCTTTGGAAGGTGTCGTGTTATTTATTGTCATGTGGTCCTTGCGCAACAAAGACTGGCCTGCCGGCGCACGCGTAGCTGTATTCCTAGTTGGCTATGCCATTGCCCGCATCATCTGTGAGAATTTCCGTCAACCGGATGAACAGATCGGCTTCCTGTTTGGTCCGATCACCATGGGTATGTTGTTATCCTCCAGCATGATTGTCGCAGGAGCCGTGTGGTTATGGTTGTTGTTCAAGGTAAAAAAATAAAACCGGACAAGAGCACCTGCCAAAACGGCATATTCTGCCGGATGGTGTTTCAGGGGCAAACTTAAACCACTAAAATATAAGGCATTATGTTTTGGCACTGTGCTTGCGCAACATGCTTATGCGAGCCATTTCACATGCACCGCCAATCTTTGCGCCGATCCAAGCGGCCAACAATCAAGCTATCAACAAACGACCCTACGCTGCAAAGCCTGTGCCCGAGAGCGTGCCGGCTGAGTCTTTAAAAACGGAATCAACAACAGGAGTATGGGAAAATAAATCGTTCAGTTTCTGGGACATTCTGGATGTCATCAACCCCCTTCAACATATTCCGGTTATTTCAACGATTTATCGCAAGATAACCGGTGATGACATGGGTTATGCAGCCCGCATTGCCGGCGACACCCTGTATGGCGGCCTCTTCGGCAGTTTAATTTCAAGCCTGGTTTCAGCTGTCGCCAATGTATTTGTTGATTCGACTACCGGTAAAGATATTGGCGAACACATGATGGCATCGATCAACCCTCCACCATCTCAAAGCAACAACGAGGTGAAAGCGGTAGCAACTACCCCCTTGATTCACACACAAGCCAGACTGCAACAAAACAACCCACAAACTGTCACTTTTTCTGTACCCACATCAGCAACGCTGGCTGCGGACATAACACAGATCCCACCCATCGATCCCACAAGGGTTCAGGTCGGAATTGATCAATACAAATGGCAAATCATGGCCGATGAAATAAAAACACGCACCAACCGCTGGGCTTAAATGCTCTCGGAGTCTGTCGGGCTCGTCTAAACTCAGCGTCTTTCGACTACACCCACACATAAAAAGTCACAAACATCACATCAAACATTTTAAATTCCAGGCTCGGCGTGCAGGCATCTATATGTATCATTGTGGTGCCAGTGCCATGGTTGAACACATTGCCCGTGGTATGTATGGCGTGATCATTGTTGACCCTAAAAAATACACCAAACAATTCCCCAAACCGGACCGCGAATATGTGTTGATTCAGTCGCAACTCTTCCCAGCAGGATCCTCCGTGGCTGATTTGCTGGAAAACAAAGGCTGGACCAATTCACTGATCAACGGCAAACCATTCAATTACGATCCTGTGCATGATCCAAAGGCATCGGGTACGATGTTGTATTCCAAGCCAGGTGAACGCGTACGCATTTATTATGTCAACGCCAACATCAACATGCCGATTGCAGCCCATCCGATTGCAGGCATCTGGGATCGCGTTTATCCAAATGGTAGTCCGAAAAACGTATTGTATGACATGCAGACTTACGGGCTTCCAGTTGCCTCCGCATCTGCCATGGATATCGTATCTCCAAAGGGTAGAACAACAGCCAACGCAATTGTAGATCACACCATGAGCGCTGCATTGCGTGGTGCAATTACGGTACTGATCAATAGTGAAGATGCACCGGATGATGCAGGTAAAGGCGACAATATTTTACCTCGTTAATCGGTTAACGTTTTAATCCGCAACAACAGGTCAAACATACAGGGCGAGACATAGTCTCGCCCTGTATTCTTTTCCCTTAAAGGGTCGCGTCCCCTGTCTCGTTTATCTATAGGTAAACATCTCTTGCATTTTCTCGCAAATTTGAATTTGCACGTGTTTATCCATATCACCCAAATACTTGATAAGCCGTGTTTTATCTGCTGCTCGTATTTGGTCGAGAAGTATCAAGCCTTTTTTGCCTTCAAATTTACATGCAATACGGCAAGGGTAAGCAAAGCCTCTGGATGTCATCGGTGCGATAAGCACTGTGCCTAAGCCTGTCATTTCATCAGGTGAAATAATAACGCATGGTCTTACTTTATTGATTTCATGCCCTTGCGTTGGATTAAGTTGAACCAGCCAAACTTGAAAGCGTGAAACTATTGGTTTTACCACTTCCAGTCTTCCACTTCCACATCACCAAGCAAGTCTGCTTCCAGCCAATCCTTATCCAGCGGTTCTTCACCATGTTTTTGATGAATCGCTTCAATCGCCTCCGCCCATCCTTCACGCGGCTTTTTATGTACAGGTTTTAACATAATCACATTGTTTTTCACGATTAACTCTAACTTTTCCTCAACCTGACACTGATCAAGAATCTTTTTAGGAATACGAACACCTTTGGAATTACCAATCTTCACTACATTAATTTGCATAATACACCCCGCGTAATGTAATTACATTTGTAACTATGTTTTAGCTGTTATAAAAAGTCAAATGCACTTAAAAACCTTAGGGGGAGGGGGCGACCCTTGTTTCCGTGCTTAGCGCCTTTCGATAAACAAACGCGCGCTATCGAATTAACCCGGACTATTCATAAACACTGCTGCGCCCTCGCTTGTCCCTTTGACCGCAACAAACCCTTGCTACCCCAGGGCACTTTCTCTGCCGCAAGCGGCATTCACCTTGTCAGGCATCCGTAAACATGGCTACGTACTTCTTCGCAAAAGTCCGTTGCGAACAAAGGGTCGGCGCGATCATCACAGCGATTCATGAATAATCCGGGTTAAATGCCACCGCCCAAGAATCGTTCGAGTTTTTCCTGTTCGGATAAACGATCTTTATCTAGTTTTTTTACTTCATCCGCTTGTTTGCCTTCCGGTTTGGGGTGGAACGCATCCACGCGGGCATTCACATCATCAATCATTTTCAATACGTGACCAAGTGCTTCCGATACCGGATTAGCCAGCAAATGATGATCGAGATTGATTTTACCATCTTCAATCAGGGATTCGGTTGTTGCCACGACTGTACCGGGAATCCCCACCACGGTTGAGTGTTCAGGCACATCCTTGAACACCACAGAGTTCGCACCGATACGCGATTGCTGACCAATCGTAATCGCGCCGAGCACTTTGGCACCAGCACCAACAATCACACCATCTTCCAGTGTTGGATGCCGCTTCACCTTTTCCCATGTTGTGCCGCCCAGCGTCACACCATGGTACAGGGTGACATCATCACCGATCTCGGTGGTTTCACCAATCACAATACCCATGCCGTGATCAATAAAAAAGCGTCTGCCAATCGTTGCTCCCGGATGTATTTCAATGCCGGTAAACCAGCGTGCCAGATGCATCAAAAAACGCGCCATCCAGCGAAAGTGATTGCGCCACAATATGTTGCCAACACGATACATCCAGATCGCATGCAGCCCCGGATAGCAGGTCAGCACCTCCCATGAGGAACGTGCCGCAGGATCACGGTCAAAGGCTGTGCGAATATCTTCTTGAATAGTGTTAATCATAGTTACCTGTCATGGCCGAATTCTATCACACTTCATGCTACGCGTTCACAAATCTGAGCCAGCGTCTGCTCAGGTGCGGCAATAGTCCACAAAGCAGGCTTGGATAACTGATCTGCCGCCCAGCCACGCACCGCCTCGACATCCACAGCCTGAATTTGTTCCAGCCATTGCAAAGGCGAGAGCAACACAGGCTCATCAAAGCGCGAGCCCAAGTACAACATCTGCCCTTCGACCGAATCCAGTCCCATGCGGAACTGCACCTGCAATTGCCGCTTGGCGCGCTCCACTTCATCCGCAGCCACACTATCCGCAAAGCTATGCAACAGCTCCGACAACAGACTCACACATTCCGCCGCCCGATCCGGCTCCGTGCCGCAGGTAATGCTCCATGTGCCTGTATCGGTCAGCGCATTCAAATGCGAACCCACGCCATAAGCCAGACCGCGCTTCTCCCTGATTTCACGAAACAAACAGGAACTCAAACCACCACCCAGCACCTGATTGGCCAACCATGCTACCGGCCGGTGTGCCGATGCTGCCGATACACCGGAAAACGAGGCAATAATTTGCGCCTGTTCACCACTGCGTGGCAAGGCCTGCATACCGGTTGCCAATGGATCTGCAGGTTTACGCGATTCCAGTTTACCCGTCACACCCCAATCCATCTCAGCCACTGCGGCCAGTAAATCAGCATGTTCAATGTGCCCCGCAGCCACAATCAATACACGCGGCGCACGGTACCAATGCTGCAAATAATCCGATAAATCGGTGTTAGAAAAACGCGCCAGACTCGCATGGGTACCCAGCACCGGTCGCCCCAGTGCATGATCCGGAAACAATGCTTCAAGATGTTGATCCATCACCCATTCTTCCGGTGCATCTTCAACCATGGCCATTTCGGCATAAATCACTTCGCGCTCACGCTGCCATTCGGCTTGCGGCAAGGCCGGCTTGCGCACCATCTGCATAAGAATGCCCAGCGCTTCCCGCCAATGTTCATGCAATACGTGCAAATGAAAACACGTACGTTCACGCGATGTGAACGCATTGGCGTTGCCACCCAGCTCATCCAGCTTTTCAGCCAGCTGATGCACATTCATCTGTGCTGTTCCTTTGAATAGCATGTGCTCCAAAGCATGGGTAATGCCCGACAAGGACTCGATTTCATCACGGCTGCCCACATCTATAAAAATGCCCAGCGCCACACTTTGGCTCTGTGGCATGGCATGACTCAAGACCATCGGCCCGTTTGAAATTGTTGTCTCGTGATAAAAAGAAGGGTTCATCAGCACTCCATTGGCATTTTTTGCATCACGGCAATTAAAGTCATTTACCGCAGAGGACGCAAGCGACACAGAGGATAATCAACGACTGAACGATCAGAATCTGTGCCTGCGCTATGTGTGTTGCGAGCACTTGCAGGATTTAGGGTGTAATATAAAAGGCTTAACCATAATGCTTACGACAAGATATTATGGTGATGTAAGCATCATCAACGGCATAGACTAGGCGATTGGTGTCATCTATTCGTCTTGACCAAAAACCAGTTAAACTCTCTCTTAATGGTTCCGGTTTACCGATACCATTGAAGCTATCTCGTTTCACATCACGGATTAAATTATTAATGCGTTTCAGGGTTTTTCTGTCTTGAGTCTGCCAGTAGAGATATTCTTCCCAAGCTTTGTCAGTCCAAGCAATTTGCTTACTCATCCAGCAAGTCTATGACCTTAGCCTTACCCTCTCGATATTGTTTAATACTCTCCATAAGGCTCTTAGCATTAGCTGGAGACTCTAAAAGGTGAAGCGTTTCCATCATCCCATTGAAGTAGTCTAACCCCATAACAACGGCATCAGCCCTATCACGGCGATGAATTATCGTGAAATCGGCATCATCTTCAACCTGATTCAATACCTGATTAAGTCCGTTTCTAGCTTCAGTAAATGATACGACTCTCATATTCAGCTCCTTTTTACAGAGTGACTTTAGCACAGCTCATTAAGTTGTGCAATATGTGGTGCAAGTGTTAACAAGGGTGAGGGTCAAGTTGTTTAGACAACTTACCAGCAAAATATTTTCGCAAGCCATCAGGTATAGCCCGTCGATAGTAAAAAATATAATGTTCGCTACGATGAAGATATTGAGTACAAGAAACCTGCATTTTTCGACCACCTTATTAGCGACGTTGTACACGTTAAATATACAAGTCGGTAAGAGTGGCGAATCCAGAAACACAAAAGGCCTGATAAATCAGGCCTTTTGTAAAAATGGTGGAGCCAAACGGGATCGAACCGTTGACCTCTACGCTGCCAGCGTAGCGCTCTCCCAGCTGAGCTATGGCCCCGTGACTTTGGCAAAGGCATCACTACCTTATCCCGAAGGCGGCGCATTTCGCCATAGCCGGGCAAGCTTGTCAACATGAATGCATCAGCGGGCACGGCCACCATGCAATTATTTCGCCGCACATTATCCGCCGACTGCCTGACTCCGCCGGGTGTATTTTCCCGTCTGGTTGATCGCGGCGATTGCTTTATGTTTGAATCGGCTGAAGGCGGCGAACGCTGGGGGCGCTACAGTATTTTAGGCATCAGCCCGGCATGCCGGGCCATCGCCAATGGCAATCATACCACGTTGCTCTTTCGCGATGGCCGTGAAGAGCACTTTGACGGCGGCATTCTCGACTGGTTGCGTGAGCAGATTATCGCACAGGAATACATCGCTGCCGATGATCTCCCCTTTGCCGGTGGTGCGGTGGGTTATTTTGGTTATCAGCTGGTATCGCATTTTGAAGATATTCCGGCCGATTTACCCGATCCTGTCGATGCACCGGAATCGGCTTATTTGCTGGTTGATCGCTTTATGGTGTTTGATAATCTCAAGGGTACCCTGACCTGTTGTGTGCG
>CAYOTF010000006.1:0-30643 GCA_964406805.1 uncultured Zetaproteobacteria bacterium
GCCAGTACGCTTGCCGGTGCACTTGCCAAGGCAGATGAGAATGATAACAGTGTCTGGGATATAACCGTCGAGGGTGTTACTTACAGCCTTTTACAATGCAGTAAACTGTTGCATTAGGGGTGGGAGAAGGATGAATAACAACGTAAAATCAGTATTAACATCGGGTGCGGAAACGAGTGCAAAACCATCACTCAAACGATTAGCCAAACGCAATTTCATGTTGTCTCTGTTGTTGTTTGCAGTATTGATCACCATTATATTTTTTGCATCGTTGCGTGATAGTGCCAGCATGAATCAGTTGGTGGGCGTGTACGATGATCAATTTCGAGTCGGTCAATTAAAAGCATCAATGTCGGATGTGATGGTGCCGATCAATGATTTCACCATGACTGCGAACAACAACAATTTTGCCAAGATCCGCAAAGCCATTGCGGTTTTCGCACAGCGTTATAGCGATATAAAAGCCATTGCCTATTTGACCGACAGCGATAGAAGATTGCTAAACCAAATCAACAGCTTGATGTCGGAAGTGCTGAATATTGCAAATGATGTTGCAGATGGAAAAATATCACCAACTCAAGCACCACAAGTTGCCGTGATCGCACAAAACTTGGTGTTATCTGCACAGCTGAAACTGGCAACAATCGTGCAAGGTATGAATGTTCAATTGCAACAGCAATCCGAGCAACGTGCGCAACAGGCGAGCATGCAATTGTATGGCCTGCTGGCTTTTATTATCTTGATTGTGCTATTGCTCGAGTTTCTTAATCGAAGATTGCTGGCGCATGCTCACACGCTTTCAAAGGTTTCCAATGATGTGGTGGATCGTGCCGGTGATATTGTTGAAGTGAATAAAATACAGACCAGCATCACCGAACAGCAGATTAGATTTATGGATAAAGTGATCAAGGGGCTTGAACTTATCGCCGTATCGGGCAGTAAAATACCATTGGCAACACGCAAGCTGGAAAAGAACGCAACAGTGATTTCGTCATTTGCCACCGGCGGGCTTGGTGATGTTGAAACGTGTTCGCAATCCATTCAGGCAACAGCGGACAACATTGAACGCCTTGCCAGCACTATCGCGCAGGGCAGCAATAAAACAGAACATATCTTGCATGTGCTGGAACAAATTCAACATATTGCAGATGAAGCGAATTTATTGGCGTTGAATGCGTCCCTTGATGGCGGCTCAGCGATTAGCCATGAGGTACAGCAAATGGCCGATCAAATACGAGCCTATACGGATGAAATTCGTGGTGCGATTCAAAGCATCAAACAAACATCCGATGAGCACCAGAAAGCCAGTCGTTTAAGCCACGATGATATTGTGATGCTTGGAAAAAACACTCAAAACACATCCGATGTACTGCAACGCATTGAAAAGCTTTCACTCATCAATGGGCAGTCCTCTGTTGTAATCATCAAAGCCGTTGAGCAACAAAATGCACGCAATCAAAAAATACTGTTGGTATTACGGCATATTTCCGAATTATTGCACAGCTCGGACAATAAATTACAGGCTTATAAAGATGCATCGGATCGTTTGACCGAAGCATCGGAAAGTCTGCAACACATGACCTGACCCCGAGTATTGTTTCGATGTCCAACTTTGATATGAGCGGATTTCTGGCTGAGTTTTTTGATGAGGCCAATGCTCGCTTGCAATCGATCAACCAAAAACTGGTACTGCTTGAAGCCGGTGATCTCGGTGATAATGAGCTGATACAATTGCGCCGGGACGTGCATACCATTAAAGGTTCAGCCCAAATGCTCGGCGTTCAGGATGTTAGTGAATTATGCCATGTCTTTGAAGATGTAATGCATGATGTCACGCTTGAAAATGCCACAGATGTTTTGCCGATGATTCAATTCTTGTTTGATTTGCATGACTGTTTGCAATCGCGTTTGCAACACAGGGATGCTAAAATACGCGTTGATTGTGCCCTGAAACGAGTACAGTTCGAGCAGCTTAAAAAAACATTGCAAGCTAGCTTTGCAGAACAAGAAAACATTGCAGGTGCATCGGATAAATCAAACGAATCAGATAAACCAGTCAACGCAATACCCAAAAAGCCAGCACGACGTAAACGCAAAAGCAATGTAGCAAAAAACCTCATTGCTGCGGTGATGGGCAGTTTTGAAGAGTCATTGCAGCAAAAACAAGCCACAACCTTGCATACGCCGTCTGCTGAGCAAGGGCTTGCAACAGCACCCAAAACTATTGAGCCGATTAATTTCAGGCCGAATGTTGCAGCGCTGGATCTTGCGGAGACAGACAGCAATAAAGCTTCCGGAAACTTTTTACGTGTTTACCGCAACCGTTTAACCAACCTTTCCAGTCAGATTGTAGAACTGGCCTCTTTGCGTTTTCGCCACGATGCTCCTGAACAACAGTTGCAACGCGTGGTGCGTGATTTTCGTCAATCAAAAGATAAACTGTTATCCAATCCGGCAATTGATGCATCGGCTCAAAATGCCTTGCAGTCGGTGATGGACGCCCATTTGCGTCAGATTCAACAAATGAGCGATGCATTGCGGCAGCAACAGCAGCGCTCATCTGTCATGCTTGATGGTGTGCGCGATCAAGTGCTCGATCTGATGTTAAAGCCATTGGCTAGCGTTTTTTCCATGTTTCCGCGTGCGCTACGTGATGTGTGCAAACGCAGTGGTAAAAAAGTGCAGTTGTTGGTGGCCGGAGATTCGGTTGAAATGGATCAGCTCGCTGCTGAAGCATTGACGGAGCCGTTGCTGCATCTAATCAATAACGCAGTCGCACACGGCATTGAAAAGCCCAATCAGCGTTTGAAGTGCGGTAAACCGTTAGAAGGGCAAATCACCATTTATGCCAGACAACAGGGCAACCTTATTCATCTCGATGTGACCGATGATGGCAAGGGTATGGATGTCAGTGAGATACGCCAGCAGGCTATTCTGCAGGGCATTGTCAGTAGATCAGAAGCTGAAGATATGGATAGCTCAGAAATTCTGGAGCTTATTTTTCGTCCGGGCTTCTCCACCCAAAAGAAAGTAACCGCATTAGCCGGGCGCGGCATGGGCATGTCGGTTGTGCTCGATGTGATGCGGGAGTTAACGGGCAATATTCATATCCACAGTGAAGTAGGGCAAGGCACCCGCTTTAGCATGGTATTTCCTGTTAGCCTGACCGTACAGCAAGCCACCATGTTTCGTATCGGTCAGCAGCGCTTTGGCATGCTTGCCAATCTGATTGTACAGGTGATGCCATTACGCTCGCAGCAGATAAAAACAGGCTCCGGTCCGTTTCGAAAGGGTTATATTCATTATCAAGGCCATCGTGTACCGATCATTGATTTGCATCATGCCTTAGGCAGTGCTGAGCTGGATGAGAATCCTGAACATGCCAAGATAGTGGTGGTCGAACATCTGGAAGGTTATCTGGCCATGGTGGTTGATGAAATGTTGGGCGATACTGAAGTAATGCTGCGTGAGCTTGATGCCTACCTTAAATATTACCATCCTATTGGCTTGATGGGCTGCAGTATTATTGATGATGGTAGTGTGCAGCTGCTTATTGATCCCAATGGTTTAAAAGAAATGTGGCGTACTGCGCCGGATGATAGCGTGGCCTCATCGCATGCCAATCACAGTTTCAAACAGCATATCCTTTTGGTTGATGATTCCACGATTGCACTGACTATTGAAAAGAAAATGTTTGAACAGATGGGGTTCAAGGTCGATACCGCCATTGGTGGAAACGATGCCTTGGAAAAAGTGGCATTAAACCTGAATCAGAATTCAAATCAATACGACTTGATGATAACCGATCTTGAAATGCCTGATATCAATGGCATCGCATTAATTCACCGACTACGTGATATGCTGCAAGATAACATATTTCCGATCATTATGGTTGCCACACGCGATGCCGAGACGGAACGGCAGCGCGCTTATGACGCTGGTGCCAATGGCTATATCGCCAAGGATCAACTGCAAGGAGAAGCAACGCAGTTGGTGAAACTTTTGACAACCTTGTTGCACGACGATAAATAAGTGAGCCGCTCTTGAATAACAGATTCAAAAACTTGCACCGCAAAGGACGCGAAGTACGCAGAGGAAAAACCTTAACAGTCATTAAGCTATAGAGATTTTTCTCTTGATTTACTCTGCGGTAAAAAAATCTCCAAAGTTATTCTATGATGGGGAGTGCCGCAGCGGGGAGAGGCGCTATTTGCATATCCAGGTGAAAGCGTTTGATGGCATTGGCCGTGCTTTGAGCGGCAAGTGTCTCAAGACTCACACCGCGCACCTCAGCAATACATTCCGCGATATGACGCACATAGGTCGGTTCGTTGCGTTTACCTCGATAAGGCACGGGCGTGAGATAGGGGGAATCGGTCTCGATCAACAGCAGATCATCCGGCACCTGGGCTGCAACCTGGCGCAATTCATCATTCGCTTTAAACGTCACATTACCTGAAAAGGAGATCGACATACCGAGATCAATAGCCTTTTTAGCTGTAGTCCAGTCGGAGGAAAAGCAGTGCATGATGCCTCCACATGTTGCAATACCTGCCTCGGTTAAAATGCGGATAGAGGTTTCATCAGCATTGCGGTTGTGTACGATGATGGGTTTGTTACAGAGTCTGGCGGCTTTTAAATGGGTGCGGAAACGAGATTCCTGGATTTCAGCGGCAACCGTATTGCGGAAAAAATCCATGCCGCTTTCACCAATCGCCACGCAGCGCGGATGATTAGCCAATGATAACAAATCATCCACACTCGGCTCTGTTGCAACATCATGATTGGGATGTACGCCAGCACTGAACCAGACATTATCACGCGCTTCAGCCAGCTCTCTTAATTCAGACACATGCTCCAAATCAACCGCAACGACGATACAGCCTTCGACACCAGCTGCAGCCATGCGTTCAAACATAGCATCACGATCATCTTTATAATGCGGAAAATTAACGTGGCAATGGGTGTCGAACAGGCTGATGCCGTAATCGTTATGCATGCATGATGGCCTGCAAATGTTTCAGTTCAACATGGTGGATATCGAGATTGTTGGGGTTTTGTATCACATTAATCGCGCCGTTTTCCGGCTCACCCAAATCGCTGACAACCAGATCAGCACCACTAAAATCATGTGCAGCGGTATAATCATTGATGGTCACTACACATTTCATGTTGGCATCACGAACCGATTTCCAGCCATTGCTGGAATCTTCCAAGGCAATGGTTTCATGTGCCGAGACACCGAGCTGCTCGATAGCGTAGTTATAAATATCAGGTGCTGGTTTTTTGGCAGGCACGATGTCGCCGGCAGCAAGCACAGCAAAGCGATCAAACCATTCCTTGCCGAGGGAATGTTCAATCAAGGCATCGAGTGCAGCAGGGGTGGTGGTGGTGGAAACACCGAGAATGATGCCGGCCTGATAGGCTTCGTCCAACAAACGCCGCACACCCGGTCGCAGTGGAATACGACCCTCAGCAATAAGACTTTGATAATGAATGGTTTTGCGTGCATGCAGGGCAGCGATTTGCTCAAACGGCATGTCTGCCATGCCGCCGCGATCAATATCAAAACGCATGCGTTCCTTGCCGCCTGTTACGGCCAGCAATTCACCATAAGTGGCCACATCCCATTGGCGTTTGATGCCGGCTTCATCGAAGGCCATATTAAATGCCACCCGATGCCCATCACGTTCGGTGTCCGCCAACGTGCCATCGACATCCCATAAGATACATTTTAACTCTGCCATAAAAGCCTCCAATCGTTACCCGGCGATGGTCAATCAACGTATTGTGCTTGATCTCTATTGCTGCTGATCATGTTGCTGCTAGCTTTAGCGCATGAGTCAAATTTGTATGAGTCAAACCGATATGCCGGAAATCGTACGCAAGCCTGCGACAGAAATTGATCAACCTCAACTGCAAAGACCCCCTATGTATCGTGTGGTTATGCTCAATGATGATTTTACGCCGATGGAATTTGTGATTGATGTTCTGGTGCGTTTTTTCCACAAAACGGAAAACACTGCCAATCAATTGATGTTGCAGATTCATAATAAAGGCAGTGCTCGCTGTGGTGTGTTCACACGCGATCTGGCTGAAACCAAGGTGCAACAGGTGGAAACAGCCAGCCGTACCAGCGGTCACCCATTGCGCTGTATGATCGAGCTTGATGGTGACGACTGATGAATGGATGCGCTAAATCACTTCAACTTTGAATTGGCATCAATATTGCGGATGTTTTTGAGAAACCCTTTGAAAAATCGTTTGAGAAGATGTTTGAGTAGATATACAATGTAAGATGTTCACTGGCTACTGAGGAGAAACAGAATGGGTATTTTAAGTGAAGAACTTGAAGAAACGCTGAATGATACATTTCGTAATGCGCATGTGTGCCGTAATGAATTTGTCACGGTTGAGCATCTATTGCTTGGCTTGCTCGATAACCCCAATGCGCTCGGTGTGTTGCTAGGATGCCGTGCTGATATTGAAGCACTGCGCCATGAACTCAGTAGTTTTATCCATGATAATATTGCCATTTTGCCGGAAGATAACGGTGAAACCACTGCCAGTATTGGTCTGCAACGGGTGATTCAACGCGCTGTGATGCATGTGCAGGCATCGGGCAAACGCGAAGTGACCGGTGCGCATGTGCTGGTGGCCATTTGTTCGGAAAAAGAATCACATGCGGTGCATTTTCTCAATCGTATGGGGATCACCCGCTTGGATATAGTCAGCTTCATGGCGCATGGCGCGGTGAGTAATGACACTTCGCAGAGCGATACGCCTATCGAACGGCCAGCCATTGAATCAAACAAAACGGATGCAAACAACTCACCGCTGCATCGTTATTGTATTAATCTTAGTCAGCGGGCGCGTGATGGTAAAATAGATCCCTTAATTGGCCGTGCAGATGAACTCGGACGCTGCACTCAGATTCTCTGCCGCAGACGCAAAAACAATCCCTTGCTGGTGGGGGAGGCCGGTGTCGGCAAAACAGCCATTGCGGAAGGTTTAGCGCTGCGTATCGAAGATAAAGATGCACCGGATGTGATTCACAATGCGGTGATTTATTCGCTCGATATGGGGGCGTTATTGGCCGGCACAAAATATCGCGGTGATTTTGAGGAACGTCTCAAAGCGGTGCTCAGCGCGCTAAAAGCGGAAGATCAGGCGGTTCTTTTCATTGATGAAATTCACACCATTATTGGTGCTGGAGCTGCCAGTGGCGGCACCATGGATGCATCCAATCTACTCAAACCGGCCTTGGCCAATGGTGAACTGCGTTGCATCGGAGCTACGACGTATCAGGAATTTCGTAATCTGTTTGAGAAAGACCGTGCCCTGGCACGGCGTTTCCAAAAGGTCGATGTGCCGGAACCGAGTGTGGAAGAAACGGTTGAGATTCTTAAAGGTTTGAAACCAAAACTACAGGAACACCATGGTGTGCGTTACAGTCGCACGGCTATTGAGCAAGCTGCCAAATTGGCCAAACGTCATTTGAGCGAACGGAATTTACCCGATTCAGCTATTGATGTGTTGGATGAGGCGGGAGCATCTATGCGCGTGAAACCAGAGGATAAACGACGCACCCAAATTAATGTGCATGACATTGAAAGCATGATTGCCTGCATGGCTCGCATTCCGCATCAGCAGGTGAATGCTTCGGATAAAAAGCGTTTGTCGCATCTTGATCGTGATTTAAAATTATCCGTGTTCGGGCAAAACAAAGCCATCGATCAATTGGCCTCAAGTATTAAACTCTCGCGTGCAGGGCTATCGCATCCGGAAAAGCCGATAGGCTCGTTTTTGTTCACCGGCCCCACCGGTGTCGGCAAGACGGAAGTCGCACGTCAGCTGGCTCGCATTATGGGGATCGAATTGATTCGTTTTGATATGTCCGAATACATGGAGTCGCATACCGTTTCCCGTTTGATCGGTGCGCCTCCGGGATATGTCGGCTTTGATCAGGGTGGATTACTGACAGAAGCGGTGAATAAAAATCCACATGCGGTGTTATTGCTCGATGAAATTGAGAAAGCCCATCCGGACTTATTTAACCTGCTGCTGCAGATTATGGATCACGGTACCTTGACCGACAACAATGGCCGCAAAGCGGATTTTCGTCATATTGTACTGATTATGACCAGCAATGCTGGCGCGTTTGAAATGCAGCAGAATACAATCGGTTTTAACCCGCAAACCCGACAAGGTGCGGATGATGAAGCGGTGAAACGCATTTTCACGCCGGAATTTCGCAATCGTCTGGATGCGAGCATTGGTTTTTCCACCTTGCCGGAAGATGTCATTCTGCATGTGGTCAATAAGCTACTGGTTGAGCTGGAAACCCAGCTGGATGAGAAAAAAGTTGAACTCGATGTTACCGAGACTGCTCGCCGCTGGCTTGCCAAACGTGGTTTTGATCCATTGATGGGTGCGCGTCCTATGGCGCGTTTGATTCAAGAGCATATCAAAAAACCATTGGCCGATGCTATTTTGTTCGGCGATCTGCAAAAGGGTGGTGCGGCAGTGATTGATTGTGTGGATGATAAGTTAGTCATCGTAAAAGAAAAAACGGGGCAGGCAACGGAGCAGGCAACCGAAGCGGTATGACCGTCTGCAAGCCGGATAAGCGCCCGCTTCATCCGGGTGTTTCTGTCAGTCCAGGTCATAAAGCGGCAAAAACCTATACCGGTGACTTTGAACACGCCGATAATGCATCGATGCATATTGAAATGCAGGCAATCGGCGTAGTGCATAGCAGTTATCGGGAGCGCTTTGCGACACCGCGCCAGGCCACACTCGATACTGCTGAGCCTGCTCAAATTCATTTGAACGCAGGCCTGAATTTTGAGCAGGCGGTAAAGGATCTGGAAGGGTTTTCGCATATCTGGGTCATTTATTGGATGCATTTGAATCAGGGCTGGAACCCAACCGTGATTCCACCACGCGGGCCAAAAATCCGGCGTGGTTTATTTTCCACACGTGCACCGCATCGCCCCAACAGCATGGGTTTATCTGCTGTTCGTTTGAAAAAAGTCGTAGGCAGAGTGCTGCATATTGAAGGCCATGATATGCTTGATGGCACGCCTGTTCTCGACATCAAACCCTATATTCCCTATGCCGATGCCATGCCTGATGCCAGCAGTGGATGGCTCGATGATAGTGGGCTCATTGATGGTAAAGCGTAATGAGATAAGCCCGATTCACTCACAAGGTTTTATTTATCGGGAGTGATGACTATCATCAGGCTAGATGAATCCACCTGCTTAAGGATTCATCGATTCAGGAGGTTCGTTTCCCATGTCCGACAAGCCAACAGATAAGTTTAGTGATGATGATAATGATCCGGCGTTTAGTTTGAATAAATTTGATTTGGGCGATGATCAACAGCAAGCGGATGATTTTACTGACAAACAAGCCCCCATAGTCCCTGATTTATTTGAAGCCTCAACAGACCCACTCCCGAATGTGGTGGCGGAAACAAGCGATGAACGTAACGATCCTTTGCCTTCTGCACCTCGGGCTGAATCCACAACCATGTATGCTGAACCCGATGTCATGCCGGAGGACGATATTTTATCGGCGCCCGATGAGCCGGTTCATAACGATTCCAAAAGCAATACAATGGTTCTGTTTTTTAGCCTTGCCGTTGTAGGCGCAGTTTTGCTGGCATGGTTTTATGGAAGCTCTCATGATGATGTCGATTTAATGGATAATCAGAGTTCACAAGCGAATAATCGCCCGCAAGACATGCAGGCTAAAGTCTCTCTATTGCAGCAACGTTTGTCATCGCTGCAATCGGAGTTGCGTTCAAAAAATAAACAAATCGCTGAACTCACACATTTGCTTTCTGAGCGTGCTTTGCAACAGCAGCCTGTGCCTGTAAAATTATCCAGCAGGAATAAAAAAGCCCCCGTAGTGAATAAATTAAAACAACCCGTCAAAACAAAGATCACTCCAGTTCAGCAGAATGCAGCCGGCACCTGGGCGGTGATTATCGCTTCTGTGAATTCACGTTTTGCTGCTGAAAAAGCCTTGGCTCGATTAAAAGCCAAGGGCATTGCTGCCGATATCCATCCAACAACAGTCAAAGGAAAAGCATGGTTTCGACTTCGCGTCAGTGGTTTGGCCAGCCGTGCAGAAGCAGAAATTCAAAAAACATATTTAGCCGATCAGCATGGCATCAAGGGTACATGGATTCATAACGCGAAATAATATGAGTTCCAGACATGAAAATAATTTACCCCGGCTGACTCTAAGCAATTGCACACATCAACTAATCGCTGAGAGTGGGGAGCTTATCCTGCTTCGGGGGGATGTAGGCTGTGGCAAAACGCTGTGGCTGAAACGAATGGCCGGCTTATTGGATTTGCCCGCAGAAATGAACAAAAATATAAACATGAATCCGACAGATCATGCCGTCGTGCGGATGCTGTTTGATCGTTGGCCTTGTTTGTGGCTGGGCGGGAGCGTGGAAGAGGAGCTGATCTTTGGTCTCGGGCACACTGCTTCGCCACACGAGCTTGAGGATGTTTTATTGACATGGCGCTTGGCTGATCTCTCTCTCGATCACGATGTTCAGCGCTTGAATCGTTTGCAATCCATACGTTTATCGCTCGCAGCTATCGCTTTGGCCAAGCCCGATTTCGTGTTTCTGGATAACCCTTCAGCCGCATTATGCGCAGAAACGGCCATGCTTTTATCGCAAGATATTGCCGCCTGGCTCAAGCATTCCAATACTATCGTAGTCGTAGCCTCGAATCGCTGGCAGGATTGGCGCACTGTTGCAACGCAAACATGGAGCGTAAGTGCGCCTGATCATTTGCCGGTAAAGATTGAAGCTGAGCACAATGATAGTTCATTATAGCTTCAGCAAATCATGAAAGCCAAAAAGGAATAAGCATGACAGACAAAGTTCATTTTTCGTTTGCTCTGAGTCCGCGTATGCGTTCATTTATTGAACTGCGTGATGCATTGAGCTGTCTCGATCAGGCTTTTAAGCGCCAACATGGCTCCAGCTGGTTGCATGCTACGTGTGATTTGCGTGCATCGTTACTCGGTGATCATGGTCGTAAAAATGCGATTCCTGAAGTGATCGGGTTATTCAAAGATATGAAGACATATCTGAAAAAACTAGCTGAAGATGTACCTCAATATCACGAGCATATTTCATCATCATGCGATCAAATTGATTTGTTGATTGAACAGCTCAAACCCGGTTTGCCGGACGCTTGCCAATATCTAACTCAGGATGCATTGATCAACGCCTATCTCAACACCCAGAAAAAACACGACTGGCTGGGTCATAAATTATGCATGCAACAGAGTATCAAGGCCATTTGGAGCAATGCGGATATGCGCACAGAACCGTTGCATCAGGCGCTTTCACCATTGACGCATGCTATCAACAGCTTGAATGATATGCTGAATGATTTTGTCGGTTGGCAAAAATGTGTGGCCACGGCTGGGGCAGGGCACATCACCCCCACACGCGGAAAATCATTTGGTCTGTTGGTGATTGCATTGCCAGCATCTCTGGTGGCCGAGGGTATTGTGCCTGATATTTCTGGTAATAAGCTGGCCATTCGTTTGCGTTTTCAGTGCTGGCTAGCGGGTCAATCGGCGAGTGATTACCATGAGGATGTGCCCTACGATATGATGTTGGTGCCAATTGGCAGTTGATGACTGATTTAACGAGCAAGCAAGGTGGTAATAATATGCAGACGTCCGATTTGAAGTTCTCTTGCCCGATATGCAAAAAAGCGGTGCAACGCGCCATGCCGGAAAGCCGTTCAGCGTGGCAATGATGATTTTCCTTTTTGCAGTCCACGCTGCCGTACAATGGATTTGGGTCAATGGGCTGCGGGAGACTATCGTATTGCTGGAGATCCGGCCATTATACCGGATGAGCCTGACGGCTATTCTTAATCTCCACTAAGCACTATTGGCACAAGCTGTGGGCTGCGGCTTGTGGCTTTACTGCGCTTTCGTACTTGTACGTAAATTAATTTCCTGTTCGATCCATGCCGGCTTTTCTTCCGAGCGGGCTGCTTGGGCAATTTTACTGATCAACGATTTTTCTTTGCACAATTTACGAATCTCATCGGCCTGTTCCAGGTTTTGATTGAGTAATTTCATATACGTGGCTGTATCCATGTTCGCTGTAGCAAGGGTGCGGCTGCGAACCCAATAATCGGCTGAAATATCTTTGCATACTTGCGAAGGCTTGTTTGTTGCACTGCTTGCGGCTGTTGCGATGGCCTTTGAACGTGAATTTGAAAGCGTCGCTGAAACCGGCTTTGAGGCTGCTTGTGCTATTCTATAGGGTGACGGTTGAAGCGTTTCCGAATCGCTCTTTTCATTGACCTGTTCAGTGGGAGGAGGGGGTAATTTAATCTCAAGCGGTTTGATAATGTCGTGTGGAATAATGCCTTGTTTGTCTTTTTCACTTGAGTCAGAAAACAAACTGCCGTGATTAAAAAACACATATGCACCGATAGCACCGGCAATCAAAATACTTAACAGCAGGATTGTAATCAGTAACTGGACGTTGCGTTTCTGCTTGGGGGCTTTGCTGGTAGATGTGGCTTTTTTTTCTACGCTTTTCTCAAGCTCTTGTTTTGAAGGTGTGGACTCAGTCGGTTCATCATGCTCAACAATGGCGGCAGTGGAAACATTGCTCTCCATCGTTGCTGTTGGATCGGCCTGAACTGCTTCCGATGGAGTGGGGGATTGTTGTTGAATGTGAATTTCAAAGGCTTTAGAGCAATGTTTGCAACGGATACGTTTGCCCGTCGCCGCTCGCAATTGATCATGAACAGTATATTTCTTTTGACAATGCGGGCACTGAATAAATTCCAACATGTTCTCCTCAGAAGTTGAAGTTGTGGCCTATCATGCCGCGCAAGTATCGTGATTGATATATCAAAGAAATTCGAAGTGCTGGATGGAATGCGCAGCACAGATAGAATGTGGATACGATGAATGCTATGTCTCAAACATTATATTATATCCACGATCCGATGTGTAGCTGGTGCTGGGCTTTTCGACCGGTTTGGCAAGAGTTGCAAACGCAGTTGCCAGACTCGCTAAAGATCGATTACCTGCTTGGTGGCTTGGCTGCAGAGAGTGATGCAACGATGCCATTATCCATGCAGCAACAGATTCAAAATCACTGGCGTGCCATTGGCCAGCGGGTGCAGGGAATCCAGTTCAATTTTGATTTCTGGACGCAGTGCAAAGCAAGGCGCTCGACGTATCCAGCTTGTCGTGCGGTGATTGCGGCACGAAGGCAAGATCGTAATTATGAACAGGTAATGATTCATACCATTCAACAGGCTTATTATCTTGAAGCACGCAATCCATCCGATGATGAAACCTTGATCGAGCTTGCATCGCAGTTGTCGTTGGATATGGATCAATTTTGTCTGGATTTACATGCGACAGAAACACAAACCCGGCTCAAACAAGAAATTCGACAATCGCAATCAATGGGTTGTAACTCTTTTCCCAGCCTTATTTTAAGCAAGAGTGGGATAAATCACGATATTGCCATTGATTACAATCATATCAATCCCATGCTTAAACAGATTGAAGTCTTGCTTAATTAGAGCATTTTTAGCCAGGGCTTGACTGATCTGGCATCAGGGCTGAATCTGCGAACATGAAACATCAAACTGTGGCCATGCTGGTCATCGGCAATGAAGTACTCTCCGGACGTACGCGTGAAGCCAACGCTTACCTGGCTGCGCAAGAGTTTTTTAAACGGGGCTGCAAGCTGACTGAAATCGCCATAGTGGCCGATGATGATGCCGCCATTATCTCCACGCTGAATCGTTTAAGATCGCAGTATGATGCTGTGCTGACATCCGGTGGTATTGGTCCGACCCATGATGATATTACCATGCAATCGATTGCTTGCGCCTTTGATGTGCAGCTAATCGAACATCGTTTTATCGTGCAAGCCATGACCGAATATTTCGGCAACGAAGGTATGAATGAAGGGCGCATGCGAATGACACGAGTACCTGCTGGAGCGTCGCTGATCCGTTGTGAAAAAACCATTGCGCCTGGGGCACGCATTGAAAATGTGTATATTCTGGCTGGCGTACCCGATATATTTGCATCGCAGTTGCATTCAATTCTGGATGATTTTGGTAATACACCGTTTCTGCGTATGGAAATCGATGTGGCTTTGCCAGAAAGTCTTTTTTTTAATCCACTTAGCATCATTCAAGAGCAATTCAATGATGTGGAAATCGGCTCCTATCCCGGCCGCTGTGGGTCTGATCCGGAAGGGAAAATATGTTTAAGCAGCCAAAGCCCTGATCGTTTACAGCAGGCTAAGAAATCCGTTGAAGCGATGTTAAATCAGTTTCGATAGGGCTTTAAAAGGGATTTACCTGTCTAACCAATCGTGATAATCCGCGTATTATAAAGCCTGCCGATGCATGGTGCTGGAGATAAAAAATGAAATTAATGGCTCAAAAAATTGTTTCCCATGTCGCTTTCGAACGCTTTATTATTACCGTGATTTTGATCAGCGCGGTGTTGATCGGCATGGAAACATCCGATGCGATAATGGATCAATACGGTCAGTGGATCGGTTGGGGTAATCGTCTTGTGTTGGGTATTTTTATTGCTGAAGCTGCATTAAAAATCTATGCCGTTTCACCAAAAATAGGAGATTATTTTCGTGAAGGCTGGAATATCTTTGATTTCACCATCATTTTATTGGCCTTGATTCCAAGCACAGGTGAATTGGCCATGTTGGCGCGTTTGGCCCGATTATTGCGGGTGCTGCGTTTAATCTCTGCTATTCCGGAACTGCGCCTGATTGTTGCCACCTTAATGCGTTCAATTCCGAGCATGGCCAATGTGATGCTGTTGATGAGTGTGATCTTTTATATTTACGCAGTGGCCGGCCAGCAGTTGTTCCACGAACACGATCCCGAACATTGGGATAATCTGGGTATTTCTCTGTTAACCTTGTTTCGTATTGTCACCTTGGAGGATTGGACTGATCTGATGTACACCGCCATGGCGATGCATCCCTTGAGTTGGATTTATTTTGTATCGTTTGTGATCATGGGCACGTTTGTGATCATCAATTTATTTATTGCCGTAGTGATCAATAATCTCGAAGAAGCCAAACAAGAACGTTTACGTGAAATGCGTGCACCAGTGACGCATGATCAGCTGATGAAAGAACTCGATCAAACGCAACAGGCTTTAGCACAATTGCGCAACCAATTGGCCGACGTAGAGAACCCTAAAACGAAATAGGCAATGCGAGTGTCCACGAGAGTCATGGTGATTCACTCCATGGTATTCGCGACAACGCCGCATAACGGGCTCGCGAGGTAAGTCGGATAAGCAGAGCGGTGCTTCAATCCAGATCGGGCATGAGTGTTCGGCTGATTTCCATGGTGGAGCAGGCTGCTGTCGGGCAGCAATCGAATAAGGGGCACTCGCCACATAAAGGCTTGGTTTTGCAATAGCGCTTGGCATGCTCAACGATGAGCGCGTGAAACTCCTGAAACAGCGGCAGGCTTTCTGGAAGACGTTGCTGGATATAATGCTGAATGCCATCGTAACCCAGGATGTGGTCAAAATGACCCAGACGTACAAACAAACGCTTGGTATAGGTGTCGATGACAAAGATCGGACGATCTAGGGCATAGAGTAGAATGGAATCGGCCGTTTCAGGGCCAATGCCGTAGAGAGCCAATAAACGGGTGCGTTGCACACTCATTGGCCATTTCATTAGCCCCTGACGTTCCCCTTGTTCGATATAAAACAACGAGAAATGCTGTAGGTAACGTGCTTTTTGCATAAACGAGCCTGAGGGGCGAATGACTTCTGCCAGCTGATGCAGATTGCTGCTGGCAATGGCTTCATGATTGAGCATGTGTTGCTCTTTGAGATTGGCAATGGCCATTTCGACATTATGCCAGCTGGTATTCTGGGTGAGGATGGCGCCAACCATCATTTCAAACGGACTCTCTGCCGGCCACCAGTGTTGCTCACCGTAGCTGTCCAATAGTTTCTCATAAATCTGTAAGGGTGAAATCGCCATCGGTTAGGCCAAACGCTCTTTCAGCTTTTTGACTTCGGAGCGATTGAGTGTGCGGAAACTGCCACGCGGCATACCCTCATCGAGTCGCAGGGATGCAAAACGGGTGCGCATCAAACGCCTGACCGGGTGCCCGCATTCTTCCAGCGTACGTCGCACTTCACGCCAGCGACCACGGTAAATGACAATGCTCAGCCATGTGTGCCCCTTCGATTCGGAATCGACGGTCACTTCCCAGGCATCGCTGCTGTCGCCTTGCCCGATATCAAAGTGCCCTTGCCTTAGCTTGGCCAGTGTTTCCATCGATACGAGACCAGCTACACGTGCCCGGTATTCACGAGGCACTTTTGCACCGGGCTTGGTTAAGGCGCGGGTAAGTGCGCCATCATCGGTGAGAATCAATAAACCCTCGGTGTCCATATCGAGCCGTCCCACCGATTGCACATTCGGTGCGACATTGAGGAAATCATAAATCAATGGTCGTTTGCGCACGGCATCTTTGCGTGAACAGAGTTGGCCGGTGGGCTTGTTGTAGAGAATATAGGTGAAGTTCTCCTGCGGTGAAACGACTTTACCATCGACGATGACGATATCGCCGTCCTGCACTCTGCTACCGGGCTCCTGACAGGCGATCTTATTGATCATCACGCGCCCTGCAGCTACCCAGCGATCAGCTTCCCGACGTGAACACAGGCCACAGGAGGCGAGATAACGGTTGATGCGTTCACCGGTTAGGGCGCTTTGATCTGTAGCCGGACGTTCATCTGTATTTGTATCTGTATCTGTTTTCACATTCGCAGGCTTGCGACGTGGTTGCTGTCGCGATGCTGGTGTTGATTTGGTTTTTTGTCTGCTGCGTGTTGACGGTTTCTGCTGCTTGGGTTTCTGTGTCATTATTATCCATCGGTTGTTAAGAGTCTGTTGCACTTGCTTGTGTATTTAATTGCTCAGTTGTTCTATTCATTCGGTCATTCGGTCAGTCATTCAGTCATGGGCGTTTCGCTGATATTGCTTGCGGACGAGGCCGAGTGCATTTCATCCGCATCAATCAATTGCTTGCAATCGGGCAAATCCTTGAGTTCATTCAAGCTGAAATCAATCAAAAACTGTTTCGCTGTGCCATACAAGTGTGGTCGCCCGGGCACATCTTTGCGCCCCAATACCGTGATCCAGCCGCGCTCCTGCAATGTAGCCACCATGTGGCTGGATACCCGCACACCCCGCAATGCTTCAATTTCTGCGCGGGTTGTGGGTTGACGATAAGCAATAATAGCCAGCGTTTCCAAGGCAGAGCGCGATAAACGTGGTGCTTTGGTGTGCCATAAGCGTCGCACCAGTTCCGCATGTTTGGCGGCGGTGCGAAATTGCCATCCTCCTGCGATCTGCACAAACTGAATGCCGCGTGCTTGATAATGGCTTTCCAGTTCAGTCAGTGCCAGCCGGATGTCGCTAGCGGGTATTCCGCTGGCCAATAAATCACGCAGCTTTTGCAGACTGACCGGTTCATCACTGGCCAATACGATTGCTTCGATCTTGCTTTCGATGTCGGTTTTATTCTCGATTTCATTCTCGATTTTAGCATTGGCTCTGCTGCTGGCTTCGCTCTGCTGATTCATGTTTTAACGTCATTGGGAAGCAGCATGATGGTACCGTAGTTTTTTTGTTGCAGCACACTGATACTCTGTTGTCGCCATAGTTCCAGAATCGCTAATACCGTGGTGACCAGAGCTTCACGACCGGGCGTGTCGTGCAACAATATGTCGAGTTCTAAGCTGCCAGCATGCAGGCGCTGCAATATCACACCCATTTGCTCACGCATGCTTATGGTCTCGGTGAAAATATGATGGCGCACCTCTCCATTGACCCGTTTTAATACGTGCCGGAAGGCCAGCAGTAGAGCATCGAGGTCGGCTTGAGGCAGCGGGCGCTCGACATCATCGGCTTCCGGAAAAATGCAACGTGTGAATACATCCCGGTGCATCAACGGGCGCTCATTCAACGATTCGGCCAGCAAACGGTATTGTTCATAGGCCATCAGTTGGGCGGCGAGTTCGGCACGCGGATCTACAGCATTGCCTGCCTCATCCATCTCTGGACGCGGTAGCAATAAACGTGACTTTAATTGCATTAGCGTACTGGCCATGACCAGATAATCTCCGGCAGTTTCCAGATACTGATCGTTCAGATTCATATCATCCAGCCCCATGCCGTTTTGCGTATCCAGAATAGCCAGGTATTGCTCGGTGATCATGGCCATGGGGATGTCGAAAATATCGAGCTCCTGACTGCGAATAAGATGCAGTAAAACATCCAGCGGCCCATCAAACTGATCGAGATGAACCGATGGCAAACTATGCGCCGGTTTATTATCGTGCATCAGCGGGAGTTGAGCCGTGTTATTCATCGTAGTTTACACACGGTAGCCCATTTTTAAGCTCTTGCGTACTTTCTCCATGGTGCGGCCTGCTTCGATACGGGCGCGCTCATTACCAGCGCGCACGATGTCTCTGAGATCATCCGGACGCGCGGCGATATCAGCGCGGCGATCACGGATCGGTTGCAATTCTGCTTCCAGATGATTTAACAGGCATCCTTTGCAATCGATACAGCCGATGCCGGCTGTGGTGCAGCCATCCTGCACCCATTGTTGTTCATCTTCAGTCGAGTACACCTTGTGAAAATCCCATACCGGACATTTCTCCGGTGTGCCCGGATCGGTGCGTAGTTTGCGGGCAGTGTCGGTCAACATGGATTTTATTTTTTGTTCTGTGACCTTCCATGTTTCGCCCAGTTCAATGGTGTTTTTATACGATTTACTCATCTTGCGTCCATCAAGCCCTGGCAACTTGGCAGTAGGCATGAGCAACGATTGCGGTTCGGGAAACAGGGCAGGGATGCCCTTGCGATACAAATGATTAAAGCGACGCGCTACTTCACGGGTTAGCTCGACATGCGGCACCTGATCTTCACCGACCGGTACTCCGGTAGCGCGATAAATCAGAATATCGGCGGCCTGCAGTAGTGGGTAGCCCAGGAAACCATAAGTACCGAGATCTTTTTCACGCAGTTGTTCAATCTGATCTTTATAGGTCGGCACACGCTCCAACCACGATAGAGGAGTCATGAATGAAAACAGCAAATGCAGTTCGGCATGCTCAGGCACTTCCGATTGGATAAACACCGTGGCTTTTTGCGGATCAATGCCGACGGCCAACCAATCGATCAACATGTCCCAAATGGTATCTTTGACAATAGAAGGGTTGGCGTAATCGGTGGTCAGCGCATGCCAATCGGCAGCAAAGAAAAAGCACTGGTGCTGCTCTTGCAGTTTCAGCCAGTTTTCCAACACCCCTTTATAATGCCCCAAATGCAAACGACCGGTGGGTCGCATGCCGGAGAGAATACGCATGGGTTTATCCTGTGGATGATCTGTAGTGCTCAAGCTGTGCCCCTTGGTGAAACAACGGTGGTTGATCTCATGCCAGCGAACAATAGCAAAGCCGAGCAGCGATTGCGATGAATGGACATGATCATATCTTCAGAGCGTAAAAAAGGCATTGACGGAAATATTCTTGCCCCTAAACTGCGCGCTCCGCTGACGATGGATTATTCACATCAGAGCGGCGCCTTAGCTCAGCTGGTTAGAGCACCGGAATCATAATCCGGGTGTCCGGGGTTCGAGTCCCTGAGGCGCCACCAACAATAAAAGAGGAAGTGACTCAATGTCACTTCCTCTTTTGCGTTATGCTTTGTTTGTCTTGAATTGTTAAACAGAAACTTTTCAAACAACTCAATAACTCGTCCAGCCCCAGATATTTCTGCTTTCTGGTAATGAAAAGCATTATTTTTTGAAGATGTTAACGTTAGAAGTCCTTAAGCCGTAAATGCGCGAAACAAGTCCCGACCCCTTTGCCCTTAATATTTATGATTACTTTACAGAATGAATATCTTTATTGATGATGGGGAATAGTGGTTCGACTTTTTGGTATATTAGACAAGCCTAGCGATTGTGGAACCGAAGGAAAAAGCATGAAATGAAGATTGTTAGCAAAATATCTCTAAATAAATGAAGTATACAGTATTTTATTCGTGGCAATCTGATTTGCCAAACAACACCAATAGGGGGTTTCTTCAAACTGTTATTGAGAAAGCTATCAGTGGAATTCATAAAGATGAAAGCATTGATTTGGATATAAGTTTCGACAGGGATACTCAAGGAATACCTGGCGCTCCAAATATTTCTCAAACAATCTTAGAAAAAATAAAAAATTGCGATGCTTTTATTTCAGATGTTTCAATTGTTACAGGCGATAAAGATGAAGGATCAAGATTATCTCCAAATCCGAATGTTTTATTGGAGCTTGGTTACGCAATAAGTGCAATCGGATGGGATAAGATTATTTTAATTTGCAATAGTGAATATGGCGATGATGAAGATTTGCCTTTTGACATTAGGCAACACAGAAGAATCTCTTACCAACTTAAAACTGAGGATCAAAAAAACACTGTTCGGAACGGCCTTGCAAACCAATTAAAGAGCAGGCTTGTTGAAATACTTGATAGCTCTCGACCAAGCAAAATTATTAAACAACCATATCTGAATATTAGTTGGGTTCTTGACCGTATGATGCAGACCCCATTCCGTGAGAAAAAAGTTGATGTTCTAAAAGTTTATAAAGCTCGTGATATAGATGATGTTATTGCCAAAACACAATTAGAATTGGCTCAAATTGACTATGTAGATGGAAGTATTGATTCCAATTGGGATGAAAAGGTGGAACATTACAAACATGAATGCAGCAAGTTTATTAAAGAAATAGAATCAGCAGAAGGTAAGAAGAAATATTTGTTTGAATCAAATAGAAAAAATGTGGTGTATTGTAATCTCTGCATATCAAATAATGGAACGCTTCCTGCATCTGATATTAGAATCGAGCTTCCCGTTCCTGACTGGTTAATGGTTTATACTGGATGGCCAAACGATATTCCGAAAATTCCCATCTTACCCACGCCAAAAACGACAAATGTTGGTTTCGGGTTAAGAAATATTAGAGGCATACTGGATTCAAGCCGGTTTGCCGATTTGAATCAACATTCCCTCATAAATGCAGATAGTTCATCAGGAATTTCAATTAGAAATGGAAAGGTTAAATTTTGGGCTGATAAGCTCTTGCACAAACATGAAATTTCTATACGAGGGACGCTACTCGTGCTTGCGAGAACTGAGGCAAAGTTTGGAGATTATTCTTGCGATGCCAATATATTTTGTGTCGAATATGATGACTGGGATGAGAAGGTGTTAAAGATTGAAGTCGCGAATAATTAATATTCTAAACTATGAAAACACCACGCTGGTATGCCCCGCAGAGTGTGATCGAGAGGCTTTCTTGACCACAATCTGAATATCTCTACCTAGCCAGTTGAGACATTCGAGCATTTTTGCTTCGCTGATACCGCGAAAGTTCCCACGCAGCATATTGCTAAATAAGGTGACAGTTTACCTATTTATGCAAACACTACGCTGGTATGCCCAGTAGTAAGAGAGCGAGGGGCTTTCTTGATCACAATCTGAATATCTCGGCCAAGCAGGTTTAGACATTCGAGCATTTTTGCTTCGCTGATGCCGCGAAAGTTTCCGCGCAGCATATTGGAGATTTTTGATTGAGGCATGCCGAGAACTTCCGAAGCCTGTTGTTGAGTCAGATGACGGTGTTTGATGATTTCACCGATTTTGGCTGCAAGGCGAGCCTTAATAAGCATTTCTTCTGCATCGGGTAGGCCAAGGTCTGCAAATACGTTGCCGCTGGAGTTTTCGATTTCAGTCATTGTTTTTCTCCTTCTGGGAAACCGGGGGGAAACCGGGGGGAAACCGGAGGAAACCGGGGACAGGGGAAACCGGGGACAGTATATTCTTTTCTTGCGTTGATCCGACTTTCAGGGAAACCGGGGACAGTATATTCTTTTCTTGCGTTGATCCGACTTTCAGCATAAATTTTCGAGATGGCACGTATGGCAAGGGTAGTTGTTCCGGGGGTTCCACATCACGTAACTCAGCGTGGTGTTCGCAGGAATGATGTGTTTTTTTGTAAAAGTGATTATGAATTGTATATCCGTCTTCTTTCAAAGTTTTGTCATAAGAGTGGAACGGAAGTTTGGGCATATTGCCTGATGACAAACCATATTCATCTGGTGATGGTTCCTTCCACAGAAGATGGATTGCGAGCATCGCTCGGAGAAGCTCATCGCCGTTATACACGCCATATTAATCAACGCGAACAATGCCGTGGCCATTTATGGCAAGAGCGCTTTCATTCGTTCCCCATGGATGATCATTATCTTCATTCTGTTGTTCGTTATGTGGAGTTGAATCCTGTACATGCCAATATGGTGAACCAGCCGGAGGATTATGTTTGGAGTAGCGCTAGAGCACATCTGGCCGGACAGGATGATCAACTGGTCAACGTTTCGCCAATGCTGGATCAGGTGGCAAACTGGCAAGCATACCTAGAGAGTGATTTGGATGATGCGACGATAAAAACGTTAAAAATGCATAGCAATACTGGTCGCCCATTGGGTGATGATTCATTTGTGGACATGCTTGAACTAAAGTTGGACAAAAGTTTGCGGCCATTAAAGCGGGGCAGGAAATGCAAGGATGATAAATGAATACACTGTCCCCGATAAGCCGATAAGGCAATATTTCAGGAAAGAGGGGTGAGATGAGATGATGGGATGTTATTTCCACTCCGCCGCATGGCGGATCAATCACCGGCTTTTATCCGGTAGTCATTCACAATGCTTGATGATTTCCCCTACTGGGCTGTTAGCTTGCAGGGTTCAGAATCCTTGTGTCGCAGAACGATTCGATGTGCTTTGATCCGGTTGTTTCGGTTTTTGTCCGATCCGACTTATCTGCAACGTAGATTCACGGTATTTCACCGCTAACGATGCGGGTTTTGGGAGAACACATGACATTTATTCCTTTCAGGGTTTCAATTATCCTTGTGCTGCTCATCGGAATTTCGGCGTGCAGTGCAGGTGATCAAGCCGATGGGGTGGCGTTGCAAGACAAGCCTGAAATTAATATTGGTCGTTTGATTTGTGGTGGGCATTTGTCACTGGCTGTTGTGGAGAATATGTATCAGGGGGATTTGAGCTCATTTCGTTTGAAAACAATTCAAAATCACGATTGGAATGATGTGATTCGAGAAATGAAGAGTGGCGAGTTGGCAGGTACGTTTATTTTATCTCCCTTGGCGATGAATTTAATTCGTGAGGGGGTGGCGGCCAAAATCGTGTTAATGGCGGATCGCAACGGCAATGGTTTTATACTGTCGAAAAAATATAAAAGCATCGCCGAGCTCAAGGGTAAAAAGAGCATCATCGCTGTGCCGCACATTTATTCTCAACACCATGTGTTGCTTTATCTGGCATTGAAACAGCATGGTGTGGATTACCATGATGTGACCGTGGTGGGCATGCCGCCAAGGGATATGATTAATTCCCTTAAGCGTGGTGAGATTGATGGTTTTGTGGTTGGTGAGCCGGAAGGCAACCGTTCCTTATCGTTGGGGGTGGGTTGGATGCCGTTGATTTCACCGGACATATGGAAAGGCCACATGGATCATGTATTTCTTGCCTCCAATGCTTTTATTGAGCAACACCCTGATCAAGCCCAGGAGCTGATTGATGCACTCAAAAAAGGCGGTTTGTTTATTGAAAACAATGCACATAAAGCCGCCGTGATGGGTGAAGATTATACTGGCGCCAGCGCAGCAGTGTTTGAAAAGGTACTTACCGATCCGCCGGACTGGATTGATTATAGTGATATGATTCCATCCGATGAACGTGTGTTGGCGATGGCAAAACTCATGGTTGAGATGGGCTTATGGAAAGACCTGCCGAAAAATTTAAGTGATTACAGTGAGCAGAAATTTATCTTGAAAGCATCCGCTCGATAATGTTTGCTCATAAAAAACTACCCTTGAGAGGGGCGTGGTATGGTTTGATTTTTCTGGCCTCGGTATTACCTGCAGTGGTGCTTTCCCCCTGGCTGAGTGAGCAGGCGCGAGGCTTGTTACTGGAGCGCGCGATGCTAAAAGAATCGCTGTATCATGAGCAGCTGGAAACAAGACTGGACTTGGAAATCGAGCGGCTGCGGACGGTGCTGCATAATAAGGCAGATCCCATCGCGTATTTTTTAAAGCGTGGCAACCTGCATGAAATTAAAAGCCTGATTGCAAAAATTGCTGTGCGTGAACAGATGGTCAATACCACGACGATTTATGATCAGCATGCCAACATCATCGTTTCTGCAGGGCTTACAAATCATGCTTTGGCCGAAGTTGATCCGACACAGCCTGTTTTTGCCGTGCCAATGCTCGGACGAGTGTTTTTGGGCTCGCCAGCCACCTTGGATGATGAACACCTGGAATTTACGATGTCCGTGCCTATTATTGTTGAACATAACACTGTCGCGGTGATGGTCAGCACCATTAACGTGAATGCATTTTGGCAGGCGATCAAGGATTCCACCAGCGCACATCAGTCCACAGTCTATCTCATTGATAGTCGGGGTTCGTTGCTCAATAATATTGTCGGTGGCCAGCATCAACAGGGCGATTTGTTATCCAGTAAAAAAATCGTGCGCAGCTTATTGGCGGGCAAGGAGTGGAATAGCCCGGAATCGTTTATAGGCTTTGAAGGGACAAAGGTGTTCGCAATTTCATCACTGGTGAAAGGCTTACAGTGGGGGATTATATCTGAAATTCCGGCCAAGGTGATTTCAGCCCCCATCATTACTGCGCTGACCACACTGACAATCATCGTGTTTTTATTGCATCTTGTGTTTGGCTTGTTGGGTTTGTTTTTTACCCGCCGTTTATTGAGCCCGATTACGGATCTGGCCAGCGTGGTAAAACAGGCGACGGAAGGTGATTATAGCCAACAAGCCAAGCCATCACCGTATCAAGAAATTGATGCGCTGACTTCAGCTTATAATGTGATGATATCGGAGATTGATCAGCGTGAGCGCAGCTTGAAAAAAATGCATTACGCCATGGATTGTGCTGGGGATTCGATTCTGATGACAAATCATAAGGGTGAAATAGAATATGTGAATGCCGCATTTTGCCGTATGACCGGTTATGCGCAGCATGAAGTGATTGGTTTGACACCGGGAGCGATGATGAAAAGCGGCCAGCAGCCGCAACGATTTTATAAGGAGATGTGGGCAACGATTCAACGGGGTGAAATTTGGGATGGTGAGCTGATTGACCGTCGTAAGGATGGCCAGCTTTTTCCAGTCGCGATGACTATTTCCCCTGTTTTTGCAGATGGGAAAATCACCCACTTTATTGCCATTCAGCAGGATGTCAGCAAGCAGCGTGCGCTTGAAGAGGAGCTCAGACAATCCCAGAAAATGGAGGCGGTTGGTATCTTGGTGGGTGGTATTGCCCATGATTTCAATAATATATTGGCCGGTGTGACAGGTAATATGTATTTGGCCAAAGCCAAAATCGAATCGGGCAAAGCCCTTGAGGCGGTTGATAAAATTTCAAATATTCAGCAACTGTGTGATCAGGCTGCATCGATGATTTCACAGCTGCTTGCCTTTGCCCGCAAGGATATAGTGCAAATGCATGAGCTGTCTCTGTATAATCTTATGGAGGAGTCGTTGAAATTTGCCAGGGTCACGATTTCTGAAAATATCCGCTTTCATTTTGAGTTGAGCCAAGAGCGCTTTATGATACTTGGTGATGTTTCCCAGTTACAGCAGGTGTTGATAAATTTACTGAATAATGCCTGTGATGCTGTTGAGACCGTGGCTGCTCCTTGCATTGACCTGAGGCTTTTCGGCTACATGCCGGATGATGCATTTGTTGCACTATACCCAGAAGCTGAAGGTCAGCGTTATGTTTGTCTGAGCATCCGTGATAACGGTTGTGGAATCAAAGAGGATGATTTGAATCAGATATTCGATCCTTTTTTTACGACCAAGGCCGTAGGCAAGGGTACGGGCTTGGGGCTATCGATGATTTACGGTACGATGAAGAGTCACTCAGGCTTGGTCGATGTGCAGAGCGAAGGCGGCAACGGTACGGTATTTCATCTGTATTTTCCGATTGTGGCAAAAACAAAAACAACAGTTTCGACCATCAACGAGGATATTCGCACTCATGTCTCGAAGGGTGAAACACTGTTGCTCGCAGATGATGATCCGGTTGTGCGTCTAACCACTTCCGAGGTGCTGGAATCATGGGGTTATACGGTGTTACAGGCCGTTGATGGAATTGAAGCTCTGGCCGTGTTTAAAGAACATCAGGATGAGATCGCACTTGTTTTGCTGGATGTGATCATGCCGAGGTGTGGCGGCGTTGAGTTTGCTGCTCGTGTCAGAAAGATAAACGCAGACATGCCAGTCATCTTTATGACCGGTTATGACCGAGGTCAGGTGTTGGCCGATGGGGAACTGATAGAAAACGGCGAAGTCTTAACCAAACCCGTTAAATTTGATGAATTAAGTAACTGCATCCGAAAAATGCTGGATTGATTGCCTGTCTGCGGTTTTTTCTTGCGTTAAAAAATATTCACTGCCGCACAGGCAGGTTGATGGAATTACTCATCGATAATACGCATATATTGACAATAAGTTGCTTGGGCGCAAATAGCCGAAAAACAGCACTCGAATGATATGCCGGCTACTTACCACCATCGGGTGAAACGTGAGCCGGATCATGTTGTATGAAGGTATTGGCACAATCGCTTCAATGGCTCATGCGTGCAGCAAAGCAAGGCATGACCGATGCGCAAAGGCTTGGGTGTGACTAAAGGCCGCAACAAAGCACAATTCTGGTTTCAACAAGAGATCAAACACGGCGCGCCAGATGCAAACGTTAATCTCGGATCTTGGGATAATGCAGGCTAGCAAGCCCGCTACGCTTGCGGCACACTGCCGGCATGCTGGAAATTCGTGATTTATCATTATCTATTTCGATACAAGGGCAATCGGTGGATGCCGTTTCGTTGCTTTCATTGAAGCTTGAAGCAGGGCGTGTGTTGGGCTTGGTCGGGGAATCGGGTTGCGGGAAATCACTAACAGCGCAATCGATTCTGCGTCTCGGTGAGCATCAAGGTGTGCGTAAAAGTCATGGTGATATTCTGCTTGATGGGGTGAGCCTGTTTGAAATGAGTGATGAAACGCTGCGGCAGATGCGCGGCGGGCGTGTGGCGATGGTGTTTCAGGAGCCGATGACAGCTTTAAATCCGGTCTTTTCGATTGGCAGTCAGATTACTGAAGTGATTCGTTTGCATCTGGATATGAATAAACAGCAGGCGACTCAACGTGCGATAGAGTTGTTGTCGGATGTCGGCATGCAAGATGCCGATCAAATTCTCAAACAATATCCCGATGCCTTATCCGGTGGCATGCGTCAGCGTGTGTTGATTGCCATGGCGATGGCGGCTGACCCGGATTTTATTATTGCTGATGAGCCGACCACAGCACTCGATGTGTCGGTGCAGAAACGCATTATTGCCTTGTTGTTGTCGTTGCAGAAAAAGCGAAATCTGGGTCTGTTGCTGGTCACGCATGATTTCGGTCTGGTGGCGGAGATGTGCGATGATGTGACGGTGATGTATGCTGGTCAGGTTGTCGAATCGGGGCCAGTTGCGCAGATATTTAATCAGCCGGCTCACCCTTATACGCGTGCGCTGATGGCGTGCAGGCCGGAAGTATCGGAAGTGGGCAAGGCCTTACCGGTGATTGGCGGACAAGTGCCGCAACCCGGCCAGTGGCCTCATGGCTGCCATTTTGCCCGGCGTTGCCCGTTGGCACAGGATGATTGCAGACAAAGCCCCGTGCAGGCTGATGCATGGCGAAACAGTGCCAATAAAACCCATATCGCCCGCTGTCTACACGTGACTGCAATGGATGCGAACGCATGAGTGTACTCGAAGTTAAACAGCTGAATAAAACCTTTGCAGCCGGTGGCATGTTTCGCTCGATTGGCCATGAAAAAAAGGCAGTCAATGATGTTTCATTTCATTTGGATGCCGGTGAAACACTGGCTATCGTGGGGGAGTCGGGCAGTGGCAAATCAACCACGGCACGCTTGTCCATGCGTTTACTGCAGCCGGATTCCGGCAGTATTCGATGGGGCGATGATGATGTCTCCGCCATGTCCGGCAAAGCACTGCGAACGCGGCGCAATCATATTCAGATGGTTTTTCAAGATCCCTTTGCAAGCCTCAACCCGCGCATGAAAATCGGGCAAACGGTGGCCGAAGGCTTGCGTGTGCATCAGCCGCAACTCTCCAGCAGCCAGCGACGTGATAAAGTGATTGAAACGTTGCATCTGTGTGGCCTCGATACAACATCCATTCTTGATCGATATCCACATCAATTTTCCGGTGGTCAGCGTCAGCGCATCGGTATCGCCCGTGCGCTGATTGTTGAGCCAAAAGTATTGGCACTCGATGAACCGGTCTCCGCACTCGATGTGTCGGTACAGGCTCAGATTCTTAATTTATTAAAAGAACTACAGCGTGCGAAAGGATTGGCTTATTTGTTTATTTCCCATGATTTGTCGGTTGTGCGTCATATTGCAGATCGTGTAGCGGTGATGTTTGCCGGTCGCATTGTCGAGCAGGGGACAACAGCCGATGTATTTGAGCGTCCGCAACACCCTTATACACGCGCCTTGCTCGATGCACGGCCGATCTCACATCCGGATGAGAGAAAGCTCGTGGATGAGTCAAGCAACGCTGTTGGCGAAGGTATGAGTGATTCGGGTTGTTCTTATCAACCACGTTGCCCGAATGCTGCATCTGATTGTGCCGCTTTCGATGGCTGTTTGAATGCACAGGGTGTTGCCTGTTTGCATCCACGTTTAGGCTCCGAAGAATGACGAATGGTCTGGTCGCGCAGGTTCAACGTGATTTTGCAGATAATTCACCCCTCAGCACCGATTTACCCGGTTATGCACGGCGCGATGAACAGGTTAAACTGGCCGAGGAAATCGCCACAAGCTTTGAAGCAGGCTCGGTGCTGTTGGCGGAAGCGGAGACAGGTACAGGTAAAACACTGGCCTATTTGGTACCAGCTCTGCGTTCCTCGAAAAAAGTGCTTATTTCCACCCATACCCGTGCTTTGCAAGATCAATTGGTGCATCGTGATTTACCATCGGTGCAGAAGGTCTTGGGCGCTAAACGGCGTGTGGCTTTGCTCAAGGGGCGCAGCAATTATCTCTGTCCGCAACGCTTAAGTCGTTTTGTGGCCAGTCCGCAGCTGGAAATTTGGGCACAGAAAACCATGATTAAAGTGCTTGATTGGTCGAACACCAGCACAGATGGTGATTTGGCAGCGCTACCCTTTGATGTGTTTGCCAAAGGTATTGGTCATATGGTGACAGCCACAGGCGATCAGTGTCTGGGCTCCAAGTGTGGTGATTTTGATCGTTGTCCATTGATGAAAGCACGCCAAAGGGCGCAAGCGGCTGATATTGTAGTGACCAATCATAGCTTGTTGCTGGCCGATGCAGCGCTTAAAGCAGGAGACTTTGGTGAGTTGTTGCCCGACTTTGATGCTTATGTGCTCGATGAAGCGCATGCCTTGCCCGATTTGGCTTGCCAGCATTTCGGTGTGCAACTGACACGCATGCAATTGATTCAGTGGCTCAATGATATGCAAGCCTTGCTCGATGAAGTGGGTGATGAACCGGCATTGAAAAAGGATGTGACGGCGCAAGGGAAAGCGGTGCTCGATGCCTACCTGCAAACACCGCTGGATGAATTGCAGCAGGCTTGGGGCGATATGCTTACGATGGCCGAATCGCGACGCGAACGCAGCGAAGATTTTGCCAAGCTGGCGGATCGAGCCGATCAGATTGCTGTCGAGATCAAGATGGTCATGCATCCGGCCGATGGTTTTGTCGGCTGGACGGATGGTGAAGGCGATATGCGCAAATATATTGTTGCACCTGTTGAGACTGGCCCGGTATTACGCAGCCATTTGTGGGAAAGGCAGGCAGCATTTGTTTTATCCTCAGCCACCTTGCGTGTGTCCGGTGGCTTTGCTTATGCCAAAGATCGTTTGGGTTTGCCGGATGCACAAGAGGTGTTTCACCCATCGCCCTTTGATTATGCCAAGCAAGCCATGATTTATTTGCCACGCCACATGCCCGATCCCTTTTCAGAGCAGGGCGTTGAGGCGATGACCAATGAAATCGAAACACTGATTCGGGCATCGCATGGGCGTGCGTTTGTATTGTTTACGTCGTGGAAAATGTTGAAACACGTAGGGCCGGAACTGGCGAATCGATTGCCGTGGAATGTATTGATTCAAGGTGAAAGTGGCAGCCGCGATGCGATCTTGGAAACCTTTCGCAACGATACCCATTCGGTGTTATGCGGCACACGTGGATTTTGGGAGGGGGTCGATGTGCCCGGTGAAGCCTTGAGTCTGGTGATTATTGATAAAATGCCCTTTACACCACCGAATGATCCTTTATTAAAAGCCCGCATTCAAAAGTGTGAAGAAAACGGTGGTCGCGGCTTTAGCGATATTCA
>CAYOTF010000007.1:0-20814 GCA_964406805.1 uncultured Zetaproteobacteria bacterium
AACATGATTTAAAGGTGGGCTCGATTGCCGATGTGATTAGCCACCGTTTGAAACACGATTCGCTGGTTAAACGCGAAGTGGAAGTACGTATGCCGACAGAATTCGGTGATTTTCGTATGATTGGTTATACCAATGCTATTGATCAGGCTGAACATGTGGCATTGGTGATGGGTAAACCGGATGCCGAACGGCCATGTCTGGTGCGCGTGCATTCCGAATGTTTGACCGGTGATGTATTCACCTCACGGCGTTGTGATTGCGGTTCGCAGTTGCATGCGGCCATGCGGCAGGTGGCGGAAGCGGGTGAAGGTGTGGTGCTGTATTTGAGGCAGGAAGGGCGCGGTATCGGCTTGCTTAATAAGTTGCGTGCTTATGAATTGCAGGATGTCGGCCATGATACGGTTGAAGCCAACAAGAAACTGGGTTTCAAAGCGGATTTGCGTGATTATGGTATTGGCGCGCAGATTCTGCGTGATCTGGGTTTGCGTCGTTTGCGTCTGTTAACCAATAACCCCAAGAAAATTATTGCCCTCGATGGTTATGGTTTGGAAGTGAGTGAACGTGTGCAGCTGGAAGTCGGTGAACACGAAGATAATATCGCGTATTTAACCACAAAACGCGATAAAATGGGTCATTTATTGACCATAAAAGGTGATCAATCATGAGTTTGGATGCGCCGCATTTGGCGGGTAATGTTGATGCCTCCGGTTTAAAGCTTGGTATCATCGTGAGTCGGTTTAATGCTGATATCACCGAAGGATTGTTGGCTGGCGCTGTATCGGCTTTAAAAGAGCATGGTAGCGTTGATGCAAATATCACTATCGTGCATGTGCCCGGCGCGTTTGAGATCGGCACGATTGCCAGCAAGATGGCCAACACAGGTCGCTTTGATGCGGTGGTGTGTTTGGGCTGTGTGATTCGCGGCGATACGGCGCATTTTGATTATGTCTGTCAGGGTGCTATGGATGCGATTGGCAAGGTGGCGCAACGCGGTGATATCGGTGTGGGTAATGGTGTGTTAACGGTAGACTCGCATGAGCAGGCACTCGAACGTGTCGGTGGCGCGCACGGGCACAAAGGCGAAGAGGCTGCATTAACGGCAGTGGAAGTGGCTCGTCAGTTGAAATTGATCGACTCGATCGATCAACAGGGCTTGGAGGCTTAATGGCAAATCGGCACATGGCGCGCGAATCGGCGCTGGAAACATTATATGCGTGGGGCAGCGCGGAGCAGGATGGTGGCATGATTCCCGATCTGATTGCCAGCCGACTGGAGCATGAAGAACGCGATGATCAGGATGAGAACTATCTGCGTGAGGTGGTCTATGGTGTGACCGATCATGTCGATGAGCTTGATACAATCATTAAAACTGCCGTGCGTGGCAGAAGCCTGCGTTCAGTGGCGCAGATTGAAATCAATGTGATTCGCATGAGCGTCTGGGAAATGCAGAACCGTCTGGAAATCCCTTATCGTGTAATCATCAACGAAGCGTTGGAATTAACCCGTGCCTATGCTGGTGAACCCCCACGTGGCTTTATCAATGGTGTGTTGGATAATCTGGCCAAACAATTGCGCCCGGATGAAGTGAAAAAGAAATAAGTTTTAGTTTCAATCCAACAGCGGCGACTTCATGGTCGCCGTTTTTGTTGATGGTGAAATAAAAAACTGATTGTGCATACGTTTGCGTTATATGCGTAAATTGAGCAAGTGTGCCATCTTCAGTTGAAAGATAGTGCTGCATTCGTATTGATCTTGCTGATGCTGGTGATGCTTGTCGTCCTGATTCTTTTTATTCTGGATGTGACACAAAGCAAGTATGCCATTCGCCGCAATTATCCAGTGATTGACCGTTTTCGTTCCTTATTTGAACACATGGGTACATTTTTCAGGCAATACTTTTTTGTGATGAATCGCGAAGAAATGCCCTTTAACCGTGCGCTGCGTGAATGGGTGTATCGTGCTGCCAAGCACGAAGACAATACCATCCCCTTTGGTTCAACGCGGGATTTAAGTGCAGTCGACAGCATTAGTTTTGTCAATTGCCCTTATCCGACGCTCGAGACTGATGCCGCCATGATTCAACCGATGATGATTGGTGCGGCATGCAAATATCCGTTTGAGGCAAAGAGCTTGTTTAATATTTCCGGCATGAGTTACGGCGTTATTTCCAGGGTTGCCGTGCAGGCGCTCTCACATGGAGCTGCCAAAGCCGGTTGCTGGATGAATACAGGCGAGGGTGGTCTCTCGCCGTATCATCTTGAAGGTGGCTGCGATATTGTGATGCAGATTGGCACAGCCAAGTACGGTGTGCGCGATGAACAGGGAAAACTGTCCGATGCAAAGCTGCGTGAGCTGGCAGCCATTGATCAGGTGAAAATGTTTGAGATTAAACTCAGTCAGGGAGCCAAGCCGGGCAAGGGTGGCATGCTGCCGGGTAAAAAAGTCACAGCGGAAATCGCCGATATTCGTGGCATTGCTGCGGGTGAAGATTCGTTGAGTCCAAACCGGCATGTGGAAATTGATCATCCCGGTGCGCTATTGGATATGATCGCTCATATCAGGGCAATCACGGGTAAACCGGTTGGTTTTAAACTGGTGATTGGTGGCTGTAACGTATTGGATCAATTGTTTGATGAAATCAAAGTCCGGGGGCTACAATCGGCTTCGGATTTTATTACGCTGGATAGTTCCGATGGTGGTACAGGTGCTGCACCGCAACCGCTGATGGATTTTATGGGATTGCCACTTAAGGAAAGTTTACCCATGCTGGTTGATCATCTGGTCGGTTATGGATTGCGTGATCGTGTTAAAATTATTTGCTCCGGCAAACTCATTTCACCTGCCGGCGTGGCCTGGGCGTTGTGTATGGGAGCCGATTTCATCGTATCTGCCCGTGGTTTCATGTTTGCACTCGGTTGCATACAAGCCATGCAGTGCAATAAAAACACCTGCCCAACCGGCATTATAACCCATCAAAAACGCTTGCAGCGCGGCTTGGATCCGCAGCATAAATCGATACGTGTGCAGCATTATGTGCAACAGATCCATCATGATGTTGGCGTGATTGCGCATGCCTGCGGGGTACAGCATCCGCGCCAGTTGCAACGGAAACATGCGCGTATTGTTTGCTCGGATAGCAATAGTATCGGGCTGCATATCCGTCACCCGGAAAACAAGAACGGCTATCCGCATGGCGTTCCTAATCCGGACTCTTGAATGTATCACCACGTCACAGACAAAAGGAACCAATTTATCACCTGATGCATCAGGAATGTGGCGTATCCGCACTCGGCCAAACCCAACTGGGTCTTTGATCTCAACAGCAATCACAACGATGGCTTTATCGGATCCACGCCCACGCTTTCCGCCATGATCGACACCTCCTACAAGGCTCTCATCAATTTCAACAGTGCCCGATAATTTTGTTCGTTCGCTCCGCACCATGGCAATTCGATACCTATGAAGCATCTTCCATGCTGTACGGTAGCTTGTGCCTAATGTTAGTTGCAATGTTTTTGCGGATAAACCGTTCTTTGGTGTTGCCATGTGCCAAGCCGCCTCAAACCAAGTGGTCAGGGGTGTACGCGTTTTGTCAAAAATTGTCCCCCTGGTTGCGGACGTTTGGTGGCAGCATTTGGAACAAACCAACCGCCCCCGAGTTTGATGCCATGGTTTTGAACCACAGCCACATGTCGGGCAGATAAAACCATTAGGCCAGCGAAGCTTTTTCAGATAGGTGGTACAAGATTTATCATCAGGAAAGCACTCCACAAACTCTCGGTATGTGCGTGGATAGTCACGCCCTGCTTCAAGCATTGGTTTTATTTGATATCGTAAATCGGCCACCCCCACATCTTGTACTTCAGTTAGAATTGGACAAATGCCTTCGTTTGAATAAGAGGCATTCAAACGAAGGCGCATGCTGGCTGTGCTTGGGGGTTGATCGGTCTTATCTGGAATAGTTACAATTCATGCCGTAACCTTGTTATCGTTCGCTCATCTGAATGATGACGTTTGTTCGCCATCACCCGAAATATAATTGAATCTGAAAAGAATCAGGAGAGACGAATGAAAGTTTTGGTTGTTGGTGGCGGTGGTCGTGAACATGCGTTGTGCTGGAAATTAAAACGTTCGGCTTCGGTGGATGAAGTGGTTTGTGCGCCTGGCAATCCCGGTATTAAGACTGAAGCCCGATGTGTGAATGTTGGGGCTGAAGATGTGGCTGGCTTGATGGCATTGGCGTTGATTGAAAAACCTGATCTGGTGCTTGTGGGGCCGGAAGTGCCGTTGGTAGCGGGTCTTGGCAATCAACTGCGTGAAGCGGGGTTTGCAGTGTTTGGACCGGATAAGGCGGCGGCAAATTTGGAGGGTAGTAAATCATTTTCCAAGCGTTTGATGCATGAGGCAGGCGTACCTACGGCGCGTTTTGAAGTGCATGTTGATGCTGATGAAGCGGTTGAAACTATCCGAGTCTGGGGTGCGCCAATTGTGATTAAGGCTTCGGGCTTGGCGGCGGGCAAGGGTGTGATTGTGGCGCAAAGCGAGCAAGAGGCGATTGATGCTGTGCGTGATATGTTGGCAGGCAATTCGTTTGGTGAGGCCGGTTCGCAGGTGATTATTGAGGAATGTTTGATTGGCGAAGAGGCCAGTTGCTTGTTCATAGTGTCCGGTGATACGATTTTACCGTTGGCATCATCACAGGACCATAAAGCCTTGTTGGACGGTGATTTGGGCCCGAATACGGGTGGCATGGGGGCTTATTCTCCAGCTCCATGCGTGACTGAAGCTGTGGCTGATGAAGTATTGGAACGCATTGCTCGTCCTATTATTGCTGCTCTGAAGAAGAAGGGCACGGAGTTCATCGGCTTGTTGTATGCCGGTGTGATGTTGACCGATGATGGCTTGAAAACATTGGAATTTAATGTGCGTTTTGGTGATCCGGAATGTCAGCCGTTGATGAGACGATTAAAATCGGATTTGGGCGAGGTGTTGCTGGCTGCTGCTGAAAAGCGTTTGGATGGTGTTGAACTGGAGTGGGAAGAGGGAACGGCAGTGTGCGTGGTGGTTTCATCTGCCGGTTATCCGGAGCATTTTGAAAAGGGGCAGCTTATTGCCGGCATTGATGCGGTTGAGGCTATGGGTACGACTGTTTTCCATGCCGGTACAGCAGAGAAGAATGGAATGCTGGTGAATGCGGGTGGACGTGTTCTGGGTGTTACAGCAGTTTCTGCCAGTGTGAAAGAGGCGCAACAAACGGTGTATGCGGCATTGGAAAAGCTTGATTGGCCGGGCGGTTTTTATCGCCGTGATATTGCTTATCGTGCGATCGCCCGTGAAGACAGTAACGCTGAAGGTTCATGAATAAAATGAAATTTCTGGAGGAATAATGGAAGCGATTCAAGTATTGATTTTGATGGGCAGTAAGTCGGATCGGCCAATCATGCAGAAAACAGAAGCGGTACTGGACGAATTTGGAGTGGCTTATAAAACCATGATCCGCTCAGCACACAGGACTCCCGAAGCAACCGTGCAGGCGGTACAAGATGCGGAGGCAGCGGGCTGCAAGGTGTTTATTTGTGCAGCGGGTATGGCGGCGCATTTGGCCGGTGTGGTTTGTTCAAAAACAGTCAAGCCGGTGATTGGTGTGCCGATTGCGTCCGGCCCTTTGCAGGGTGAAGACGCGTTGCATTCGACAGTTATGATGCCGCCGGGCTTGCCCGTGGCAACAGTGGGGATCAATGGTTCGAAAAATGCAGGTCTTCTGGCGGTGCAGATGCTGGCTCAAACGGATGATGGCTTGAGTGACAAGCTTAAAGCTGATCGTGTGCGACAGGCTGAGGCAATTCTCGCTGAAGATTAAGCCTGTCCAAAGTAAAGCTATGTATTATAAATTGCGCGCTCTGCGTGCAAGTGTGATTCTTAACGAGGGTGGTTGTCTGGCGCATCGCACATCGACCTTGCCAGGTATTGCGGTTGATCCCAATCACTCCGGAGCAATCCGACAGTTGCAACGCTTTAAACAGCGCCCTGGACCTTTTTTGATATTGGCGGATTCGATATCTACGGCCTTGCGGCAGGCGCGTTATATTTCTCCGGCCTTGCGCCGTTTGGCGCGTGTTTCATGGCCGGGTGCCGTGAGTTTGATTATTCCTGCCAAACCCGGTCTGCATCCTGCGTGTTATGACAAGTCCAGCATGGCTGTTCGGGTCGATGCATCGCAGCAAACGCGGTATTTAGCTAAATCCTGCGGTGGTCTGTTGCTCTCCAGTAGTTTAAATCGTCACAGTCAGAACCCTTGCGAGCCTGATCGGAAGTTGCAGATGCGCATGCATGCTTTTCTGAATGGCAGGCTCATGGGGCGGCCGGGTTCAGGAAAAGCCTCACAAATCATGCGTGTATGGCGCAATCGTTGCACCATGATTCGGAGATGATTGCGCATGACGTAGCTGTTCCGAATGGCTAACATGCCGCGCATGCAAACTTTCCCTGAACTTCTGAAACTCGTATGGCAACGCTTGGGCTCCATGTCGTTGGCGATTATCCTGTTGATGGTGCTGGCGATTGCCTCGGTAATTGGTACGGTACTGCTACAAAATCAAGATCAAGCTGATTATCTGGAGCAGTTTGGCTCGTTATGGTATTGGGTGTTTCGCGCTCTGGGTCTATTCGACATGTATCATACCTGGTGGTTTATCACGATACTGGGCTTTTTGATGCTGTCGTTGTCATCCTGTTTATGGCGCAATGTGCCGAAAAAGCTTAAGGAAATGCGTGTGCGCAAAGTGACGTTGAATGAGCGATCTCTTGGTCGTTTGCAGTTGCAGGAGCATTGGAAGGTCACAGCCGACACATCGATTGAATCATTGCAGGAGCAATTTCGTAGCCGTTTGTATGGCTGGGCATTCAAGCAAGTTGAAGATCAGGGTGTGTATTATGTGCGAGCCGATAAAGGGCGTTTTCAGAAATTCGGTTATATCAGTGTGCATTCGGCGATTCTGATTATTCTGATTGGTGGCTGGATGAGTGTGGAATTCGGTTTTCGGGGTAATATGGCTGTGCCGGAAGGTGGCAAGGAACATACCATCTCCTTCTTGCATGGCACAGAGACGGCAACGCTGGATATGCCATTTGAAGTGCGATGCAATTCGTTTTATATTGATTTTTATCCAACCGGTGCGCCGAAAGAGTTTCGCAGTAACTTGACCATTATTGATCAAGGCAAGGAAGTGCTGACTACGGATATTATTGTGAATGATCCGCTGTTTTATAAGGGTGTTTATATTTATCAGTCCAGCTTTGGTGATGGTGGGTCGGATCTTAAATTTAAATTATTCAATATGGATGGTACGGGTGATATTCGTTATGCGAAAACCAGTGTTTACAAGACCTGGAAGGATAAGAAAACCGGCGTATCGATTAAAGTGACTGACTTTAAACCGTACAATGTTGAAAACATGGCAGGCCGTGGTGAAGCGGTTAATTTTAAGGATCTCGGTCCATCGGTGGAATATGAGATACGTGGCCCCGGCCTGAAACCGGCTAAAATCAAGGCCTATATGAATCCGTTTATTGATGTCAAAGGCAATAATCAAGGGTCATGGCTGCAGGTATCATTGACTGGCGATAAGGCTGATTATCAATCGGTGGCGCTGGGTCTGGATTTATCGAATCCCCAGGAATGGAAGTTATTCCATGCCTTTATGCAGCATTTGTCGGTGGCTGATGTAACCTTGAATAAAGTAAAACGTATGCGCGGATCGTTCAAACTGGCGATGCAAGAAGTGTTTGGCGATGAGAAACCTGAAAACTTTCAGGCGATGGCTGTGCGTACCATGGAAGCGATGCAAACCCTGCCAAAAGTGCCATGGCCGTTTATCCCGATGCTGGAAGATTATGATCAGGTTTATTATACCGGTCTGCAATTGGCAAAAGACCCGGGCATGAACGTGGTTTGGGTAGGTAGTGCGATTCTGGTGATTGGTTTATGCATTATGTTTTATATGCCACATCGCAAGCTTTGGTTGGTGATTCGTCCGGAAGGGGATGATTTGAATGTTGCCTTTGCTGGTTTGACCAATCGCAATCAGATGGCGTTTAAACAAACCTTTAATGATTTGTTCACGCAATTTGATGAAGACTTCAAATCCAAAATATAACAAAGGGTGACTATATGAATGCAACGACTGCTGAATTATCTTTTTTTGACACGCTGAATCAGGGGCGCATCGCGCTGATGCGATTCTATGCCTATCTGGGCATGGGGCTCGGTTTTGCTGCCATGGCGATGTATGGCAGTGCCGGCTATGTCGAAGATGGTTTTTTATATCAGATTCTTAGTATGCAGGGTTTGATGTGGGGTGGTACCGGTGCGTTGCTGGGGAGTGGCTTGGCGATGATTGTTTCAACCATGAAGCCAGCCATGCTGCAAGGGCGCGTGGCGGGTAATACCGTACCATGGTTTGATGGTATTTTATTGGCGGTCATCCTGGCAGTCATTGCGGCTCAGTTTGAACCTGCGCGTGATTTGATTACCTATGAAGATCAGTCCAATCTGTTTGCTTCAGACATCATCATGACCATGAATATGCTACTGTTATTCTCGGCTCTGACTTATATTGCTTATTTGTTTGCACCTGCTGAATTTATTGGACGTTTGGCGACTCTTACTGCGTATGCAGGTATTTATGCGGCCGGTACGGCATTGTTGTTGCGCTGGCATGAGTCCTATTTGTTCGATATGGAAATCGGTCATGCGCCGGTATCGAATTTGTATGAAGTGTTTATTTTCATGTTTATTGTCACAGCGGCTGTGTATTTGTCATTTGAACGGCGTTATCAGGCGCGGGCTATGGGCGCTTTTGTGATGACCTTAGTTGCTGCGGGTGTGTTCTTTGCGATTTGGCTGGATTCTGTTGGGCAGGGCTTAATCAAGCCGTTGGTGCCAGCACTGCAATCGTATTGGATGAAGATTCATGTACCAATGAACTTTGTCGGTTATGGTTCGTTTGCGGTGGCTTGTGCGGCTGGCATGGCTTATCTGGTGCGTTACCGTTTGGAAGCTGCAGGTGGCACAGCTAAAATGTTGGCGGTTTTCCCAAGTTTGGAACAACTCGATCAACTGGCTTATAAAGCTGTCGCTATTGGTTTCCCTGCCTTTACGCTGGCAACGATTCTTGGCGCTGCATGGGCTGCGGAAGCATGGGGTGGTTATTGGTCCTGGGATCCAAAAGAAACATGGGCATTGATTGTATGGCTGGTTTATGGCGCATATTTGCACGCTCGCGTATCACATGGCTGGCATGGTAAAGCTTTGGCCTGGTGGGCTGTGGCTGGGTTCCTGGTGACCGTGTTCTGCTTCCTGGGCGTAAACATGTATCTCTCCGGTTTGCATTCGTATGGTCGCCTTACCTGATTTTCTTGAATAACAGATTCAAAAGACTTCACCGCAAAGGACGCAGAGTAAATCAAGATCAAAATCTCTATCATCATGCTTAGATTTTGACTCTCCTCTGCGTCCTTTGCGTCCTCTGCGGTAAAAAAACTCCAAAGTTATTCTATGATGGGGCGTTGCGCAGTCTCAGGCACACGCGGCTAAAACCGCAACTCCAGCGCGTACGAAATAAACCACTCTGGAGCTATGTTTTTGAAAATCTCTGCTATACTCAGTCTTGTTTGAGGGCAGGTAGGAAATTATGAAACCATTACGCAAGATTATTTTCCCGACAGCGGGCATGGGCACACGTTTTTTGCCCGCCACCAAGGCAACTCCGAAGGAGATGCTGACGATTGTGGATCGTCCGCTGATTCAATATGGGGTTGAAGAAGCCCTTGCTGCCAAGATGGATCAAATCATCATGGTGACAGGGCGTGGTAAACGAGCCATTGAAGATCATTTTGATATTTCAGCGGAGCTTGAAGCGAATCTAAAGAAAGCAGGAAAAAGTGCGTTGTACAAGGAAGTCTCACGTGTTGCGCGTATGGCCGAAGTGATTTATGTGCGTCAGAAAGAAGCGCTGGGTTTGGGGCATGCTGTATTGCGGGCGGATCATTGGATCAACGATGAACCCTTTGCTGTTTCTCTGGCTGATGAGCTGATTGTCGGAGCCAAACCTGCCATGCAACAATTGCGGGAAGTCTATGAACAGACCGGCCATTCTGTGCTTGGTTTGATGCAGGTGGCGGAAGATCAGGTTTCTAAATATGGTATTGTGGATTATGTCGCCGAAGAGGATGGGTTGCTGCGGTTGACCGATATGGTCGAAAAACCCAGTCCTGAAGATGCACCTTCGCATCTTGCGATTGTGGGGCGTTATGTCTTTACGCCTCGCTTGATGGAGCTCTTAAGGGATGTGCAGCCGGGTAAGGGTGATGAAATTCAATTGACCGATGCGATTGCAATGCTGGCCAAAGAAGAGCCTGTGTATGGAGTGTTGCTTGATGGTGAGCGCTTTGATGCGGGTAATCCGGCAGGGTTTTTGGTTGCGAATGCGGTCTTGGGTATGAATCATGCTGTCTATGGGGATGAGTTTAAGAAGATTCTCAAAGCCCACCTTGATTAGTTTACCTTGATGCGTTCACCGTCTGTTTTGGCCTTGGATATGGCCTGTGGTGAAATTGCTGTCTGCGTACAGCGAGGCGAAAACAGCTTTTTCAGCAGCATCTCGGCATCTTCTCAACAAGGTAAAATGCGTTCAACCGTGATTGTTCCCTTGATGCATGATGTGTTGTCGCAGGCAGGCTTGGAATGGCATCAATTGCATGCCTTGGCGTTGGGTGCGGGGCCTGGCTCATTTACCGGTTTGCGCATTGCTGCAGCCACCTTGGCTGGAATCAATAGCGGATTGCAGCTGCCGGTCATTCATTTATCTTCATTGGCGATTACAGCCAGACAGGCGCAGATCGATTGTGCTGAATCCATTCGAGTGTTGGAAGATGCCCGTGCGGGTGAAGTGTTTGCTGGGCATTATCGGGCGAATAAAGCCATGCAGCCGGATGTTTGTTTGAATTGGCAAGCCGTTGAGGCGATGGCTCCGGGTTGTTTCTGCTGTCATGCAGAGCCCGTCGGGGTCATGGATGGTTGGACGCGTGTGCCACTAAGCCTATCACGTAGCGCTGCGCTGGCGCTTGAAGTTGAGTCGATTTGCGCGGATGAAACGTTACGATTGAGTGAGTTTCCGGTTTATCCAGAACCTATATATTTGCAGCTTTCACAGGCCGAGCGTCATGCCCGTGCCTGAGCATAAAAAGATACGGGTGCTGTTTGTCTGTCTCGGTAATATCTGTCGTTCACCCTTGGCCGAAGTGGTGGTGCAATCGCTGGCGGATCGAAGAGGAGTATCGCATCACTATCACTTTGAATCGGCGGGCACAGGCGATTGGCATGTCGGCGGTTCTGCAGATAGGCGTTCGGCTGACAAAGCCATTGAACATGGTTTGGATTTAACGGCTCACCGAGCCCAGCAGATCACCGCCTTTGAAATCAATCGCTGGGACTACTTTGTAGCCATGGATGAGGCCAATTATCAGGCTCTTGTATCGATGGGGGCTGATGCCTCACGGCTATTCATGATGCGCCAGTTTGAATCGCAAGGCGGAGAAATAGCAGCGGATGTACCCGATCCTTATTACGGTGGCAACGATGGTTTCGAGACTGTGTATCAAATGTTGATTGCCAATGCGGCAGCCTTACTGGATCATCTTGAATCTGGCGCGTTAGCCGCACCGTAAGCCGAGCAGGTATTCGACATTGCCTTTCGGGCCATGGATGGGTGATTCGGTGAGGCCGATCATTGTTGCCCCATCCAGTTCATGCTCAACCATGGTCGTGACTCTTTCGATTGCAGATTGGCGGTGTTCATCATCACGCACCACACCACGATCCAGATATTTTGCAGCTATTTCAAACTGAGGCTTGATCAGAGCCACACACCAGCCGCCTGGCTTCAAAAATGGCCAGGCACAGGGCAATACGCGCGTTAGTGAAATAAATGAGGTATCGATGACCAAAGCATCAATGGCTTCGGGAATGATGGCTTCGGTCAACAGGCGCACATGTGTTTTTTCCAGATTGATCACGCGCTCATCATGTTGTAATTTATAATGCAACTGGCCATGACCAACATCAACCGCATAGACCTTTGCCGCACCCTGTTGTAATAACACATCGGTGAAACCACCGGTGGAAGCACCGACATCGAGACAGATGGCATGCTCTGTTTGCAGTGCGAAATGCTTTAACGCTTTCTCCAGTTTTAGCCCACCACGCGACACATAAGGTAGGACTGCGCGCACGTCGATCGAGACATCGCTGCGAAACAGGGTGCCGGCTTTATCGGCTTTTTGGCCATTCACATAAACCAGACCGGCCATGCACAATCGTTGTGCTTTATCGCGATTTTCGGCCAGCTGGCGCTCTACCAGCAGTTGATGCAACGGTTTCTTTTTTATTTTAAGTGTGACCATGAATCTGTATTCCGAACGTTTTATTGGCGCAGACGCTTAAGAATACCTGCCGCATCGAGGCCAAGGTCACGTAATATTTCAGCCTGTGTACCATGGGCGGGAAACGCATCCGGCATGGCGATATGAATAAACGAGCCACTCCAGCCTGCATTCAGGGCAAGCGCTGCAATCTGCTCGCCAACACCGCCTCGGCTAACTCCTTCTTCAATCACAACCAAGGGCTTGCCTGCCTGCAAATGCTTACGAATGTTGCTTTCATCCAGTGGTTTGACAAAGCGCAAATTAAGCAGGGTGAAGGCACGCTGCTCCTCTTGGCGCAAGGCTTGCACAGCATGACGGGCATCGGTGACACGAGAGCCGACAGCCAACACCAGTCCGTCGTTACCTTCTTCCAATACTTCGGCTACTCCGATGGGCAAGGCTTGTGGCTCGCTCATCGTAACGCCGTAACCATTGCCACGCGGGTAACGAATGGCGACCGGACCATCAATGCTTAAAGCGGTTACCAACATGTGTTTGAGTTCCATTTCATCTTTGGGAGCCATGATGGTCATGTTTGGCAGCATGCGCATGAAGGCGATATCAAACATGCCTGTATGGGTTGCGCCATCGGCTCCCACGATGCCAGCTCGATCCAGACAAAAGGTGACGGGGAGGTTCTGGATGCAAATATCATGGATGATCTGATCAAAAGCACGTTGCAAAAAGGTGGAATAAATAGCGATGAAGGGGCGTTTCCCTGCTACACACAAACCACCGGCAAAAGTCACAGCATGTTGTTCGGCAATGCCGACATCAAAGCAGCGCTCAGGGTGTCGTCTGGCAAAGCGTGATAAACCGGTACCACCGGGCATGGCCGCCGTGATGGCGACGATGCGATCATCTGCGTCAGCCAAATCAGCCAGCGTTTCGGCGAATACTTCGGTATAGCTGGGTGGCTTGCCTTTGCTTTTATGTGGCATGCCGGTCTGGATGTTGTACGGCCCCAAACCATGCCACGTTTCCGGATCCTCTTCAGCCGGTGAAAAGCCCAGGCCTTTTTTGGTGATGGTGTGCAGCAGAATAGGGCCATCGAGATCTTTGCAATTGCTCAGGGTTGGTAGCAGGTGATTAAAATCATGGCCATCAACAGGGCCTATGTAACGAAAACCCATTTCCTCAAATAGCGTGCCGGGGGTGATCATGCCTTTGACGTGTTCTTCGACGCGCTTGGCGGCATCGAGTGCTCCGGGTAATTTATCCAGAATGCGTTTGGCCGTATCTTTGGCCTGGGTGTAAGGTTTGCCGGTAATAATGCGCGCCAAATACGATGACATGGCACCAACATTGGGGGCAATCGACATTTCATTGTCGTTAAGAATAACCAGCAAACGGTTGTTGTGTGCACCGGCATGATTAAGCGCTTCAAAAGCCATGCCGCCGGTCAAAGCACCATCGCCGATGACTGCAATGACATGATTGTGTTTATGATCGAGATCACGCCCGGCTGCCATGCCGTAGGCGGCAGAAATGGAGGTGGAGGCATGACCTGCACCGAACGGGTCATGCTCGGATTCAGAGCGTTTGGTGAAGCCGCACAGGCCACCATATTGACGAATCGTTGGCATGCCACTTAAACGGCCAGTTAAAATTTTATGCGGGTATGCCTGATGGCCTACATCCCAGACAATTTTATCGTGTGGTGAGTTGTAAACATAGTGCAATGCAATGGTGAGTTCGACAACACCCAGACCCGCACCCAGGTGCCCGCCAATCGGAGCCAGTGTTTCAATTAGATATTGACGCATTTCTTTTGCCAAGCGTGGTAATTGATCCTCATACATGGCCTTGAGGTCAGCTGTGCTATGAATCTTTTCTAGCATTGGAAATGTCACTGACCACGCTCCAGAATATAATGCACCAGCGTTTGCAGGTGATTGGATTTTGTATTGTCTGATGTGTCGAAGGGCTGACAGGCATCGATAGCTATTTGGTGCATCTCTTCAGCTAGTTCGCGAGCGCGTGGTAAGCCCAATACGGACACATAGGTTGCTTTGTTCTGAGCCTCATCCTTACCCGCACTCTTGCCCAATGCAATGGAGGTGGCCGTTGAGTCCAAAATATCATCGGCAATCTGAAACAGTAAACCAACCGATTTACCATAACGGGAACAGGCTTGAAAACGCTGTTCATCGGCTTCGGCCAATAACGCACCGGCTTCACAGCACCAGCGTAACAGGGCGCCGGTTTTATGCAAATGAATACGCTCGACAGCCAGTATATCCATGCCTGTAGTATCGCTTTCTGCCTGCATATCCAACACTTGGCCGCCGACCATGCCCTGACAACCGGCCGCAATGGCTAAGCTGTGGATGAGTGTACAACGCAATTCAGGATTGATTTTACTCGTGGCGAACAGTTCGCCGTTGGCCAACAACTCAAAGGCCAGAGCCTGCAAGGCATCTGCCGCCAGAACAGCAGTCGCTTCATCGAATTGTTTGTGACAGGTGGCTTTGCCGCGTCGTAGATCATCATCATCCATGCAGGGTAAATCATCGTGAATCAAGGAATAGGTGTGGATGCATTCAATCGCCAATGCGGCGGGCATAACCTTATCGATTTGTCTGCCACCACAGGCTAGATAACATTCCATTAATAGCGTTGGACGTATCCGTTTGCCTCCGGCCAACAAGCTATAACGCATGGCGGCGAGCAGTGGGGCGGCAACAACCGAGGCGCGTGCATCCAGCATATTGGCAAGAGCTTGCTCAACATGGCCGGCATGTGCGCTGAGAAATTCGGGAGCTTGCATGGATTAGCGGTCAGTATCGTTATCGAGGATTTGCAAGCGTTGTTCGGCCTCATCAAGCAGAGCTTCGCAGCGACGGGAGAGTTTCACACCTTGCTCAAAAGCGGCAACACTCTCTTCCAGCGGCAAAACACCGGATTCCAGTTTTTCAACCAGATCAGTCAAGCCATCGAGCGCTTGCTCAAAGGAGAGTTCGGGAACATCGTTTTTCTGACTCATGACTGTTGATGCCTCATTTTAAGCTCCTCATTCCTGATATTATCAGGTTGGTGGATTCTAAGCTGCGATGTCTCTTGGTCAATGCGAATCCGAAGCGTTAAAGTGTGGCGATGCATATTATTCATCATTCGTCTCAGGATTATCCGGACTCCATTGCGGAACAGGAAGCACTGGTTGCAGCGATTTTGAGCGGAGAAGCCGTTGCATCGGTGATTTTTACCGAGCATCCGCCGTTATTCACTGTGGGCACATCCGGTTCCGATACTGATATTCTGAGTAGGGAGATTGATGGCCAATCCATTGCGCTGCATGCTAGCGGTCGCGGTGGTGAAGTAACCTATCATGGACCGGGGCAATTACTGTGTTATGTGCTTGCCGATCTGCGTCAGAATCAGGATTTGCATCAACATGTTTTTCGCTTGGAGGAGATGATTATTCGCACACTGGCCGAATTCTCCATTTCTGCCGATCGTGATTCGCGCGGTATTGGTGTATGGGTGGATGGTAAAAAAATTGCAGCCATCGGTGTGCGTTGCCGTAAATGGATTACTTTTCATGGCATCGCTTTAAATATCAATCCAAATCTCAAACATTTTTCCGGCATTGTGGCCTGCGGTATGAAAGATAGCCCTGTCACATCGATGCAGCAGCTTGGCAAAGAAGTCAGCCGTGAACAGGTGGAGCAGCTGATTGCCCGGCACAGTATCTTGTTTGATTAAGCGCAGTTAAATAGCATGATATTCCTGAATACTTTTAACCACCGTCACATCCGATTGTCCAGCAATGGCCTGCGCTGCCGCAAGGCCACCGGCCATGGTGGTGTAGTATGCGATACCGCGATCTAGCGTGGCCTGCCGAATGGACTTCGAATCATTAATGGCCTGCTCACCTTCGGTGGTATTGATAATCAAATCCACATCATCATTAAGCAGACGATCAACAATATGCGGACGAGTACCATCGGTAACTTTAGCTACAGACTCTGCGGTTAATCCTGCATCGGTTAAAGCCTGATGTGTGCCACTGGTGGCCAGCAGTTCAAAGCCAGCCTTGGCTAACACACGAGCAATTTCAACTGCCTCCGGCTTATCGGTTTCACGCACAGAGATAAATGCACGACCAGACTCCGGCAAACACACACCTGCACCCAATTGTGCTTTGGAAAAAGCAGCCGTGAAGGTTTCGGCAATGCCCATCACTTCACCGGTTGATTTCATTTCAGGGCTGAGCAATGAATCTGCGCCTCTGAATTTCACAAACGGGAACACGGCTTCTTTGACCGCTTTGAAATTACGCGGTTGCGGGATTTCATCAATACCCTGATCGGCCAAGGATTGGCCGGCCATAATACGCGCTGCAATCTTGGCCAGCGGTTTACCCGTCGCCTTTGATACGAATGGCACTGTGCGACTGGCGCGCGGATTGACTTCCAACACGTAGATCACATCACCCTGAACAGCGAACTGGATATTCATCAAACCCTTTACATTCAGTGCTAAGCCCAAGGCTTTGGTTTGGCGGGTAACCTCTTCAATAATCGCATCAGAAATCGAGTGCGGTGGCAAGCAACAAGCCGAATCGCCGGAATGCACGCCAGCTTCCTCGATATGCTCCATGATGCCGCCCATGACAACGCGTTCACCATCCACCAACGCATCAACATCGAGCTCAATGGCAGCATTCAGGAAACGATCCAGCAAGACCGGATGATCTGGAGAAGCCTGCACGGCTTCTTTCATATAACGCAATAAACCCTTCTCGTTATGTACAATCTGCATGGCTCGGCCACCGAGCACATACGATGGGCGCACAACCACCGGATAACCAATTTCATTGGCCACTACGACGGCTTCTTCAGTGGATCGCGCCGTACCATTTTCCGGCTGTTTTAACTTCAAATCGTGCAATAACTGCTGAAAACGCTCGCGATCTTCGGCCAAATCAATCATATCCGGGCTGGTTCCAATAATCGGTACACCGGCCTTTTCCAGTGATTCCGCCAGTTTCAGCGGGGTCTGGCCACCAAACTGTACAATCACACCCATCGGCTGCTCGATATCCACAATAGCCATCACATCTTCAAAGGTCAGTGGCTCAAAATACAAACGATCAGAGGTATCATAATCGGTGGATACGGTTTCCGGGTTGCAGTTGACCATAATCGTTTCGTAACCATCTTCAGACAATGCAAACGCCGCATGCACACAGCAATAATCAAACTCGATGCCCTGCCCAATACGGTTCGGACCACCACCTAAAACCATGATTTTCTTTTTATCGGTCGGTGCCGCTTCGCATTCCTCTTCATAAGTTGAATACAAATACGGTGTTTTTGCTTCAAATTCTGCAGCACACGTATCCACACGTTTGAACACCGGATTTACACCTGCTGCTTTACGTGTTTCACGCACCGTGCTTTCCGGGCAAGCCAACAGCATCGCCAGACGCATGTCGGATAAACCTTCACGTTTGGCCTGTTTCCATTGCACTGCAGAGAGATCCGCCACCTGTCGGCCTGCCAATGATTCTTCCAAGGCGATCACAGTTGCGATTTCACGTATAAACCATGGATCGATTTTGGTCACATCAAATACTTTTTGCTCCGACCAGCCAGCCTCGTCTCCTAATCGCAGTGCCTCACCAACCCACCACAAGCGCTCCGCACCCGGCACAGCCAGTTTTTCCTGCATAAACGCAGCCGCATCCACATCATCCGGCACAGACTTATCAAAACCACAGGAATCCACTTCTAAACCACGCATGGCTTTGCCCATGCTTTCGGTAAAGCTGCGACCAATGGCCATCACTTCACCGACCGATTTCATTTGTGTGGTCAAACGTGTATCCGCTCCGGGGAACTTTTCAAAGGCAAAACGCGGCAACTTGGTGACCACATAATCAATGGTTGGCTCAAATGCAGCGTATGTTTCACCGGTAATATCATTGCGGATTTCATCGAGTGTGTAACCCACAGCCAATTTCGCTGCAATTTTGGCAATCGGAAATCCGGTTGCTTTGGATGCTAAAGCGGATGAGCGCGATACACGCGGATTCATTTCAATAATAATCAATCGGCCATCTTCAGGGTTGACTGCAAATTGCACATTCGAGCCGCCTGTTTCCACACCGATTTCACGCAAAATCGCAATCGAGGCATCGCGCATGCGCTGGTATTCTTTGTCCGTCAGTGTTTGTGCCGGTGCGACGGTAATTGAGTCGCCGGTATGCACCCCCATCGGATCGAGATTCTCAATCGAGCAAATAATCACACAGTTGTCGGCATGATCACGCATGACTTCCATTTCATATTCTTTCCAGCCGATGATCGATTCTTCAATCAGAATCTCATTGGTGGGTGATGCATCGAGGCCGGAGGCTGCAATCTGCTCAAACTCGTCCGGATTGTAAGCGATTCCGCCGCCGGAGCCGCCCAAGGTAAACGATGGGCGAATAATAATCGGATAACCGATCTCTGCCGCAATCTCACGCGACTCCTGCATCGAATGACCAAAATCACCACGCGCCATTTCCAAACCAATATCATCCATAGCGTGTTTGAAACGCTCACGGTCTTCGGCTTTATCAATCGCATCCGGCTGCGCACCAATCAGGGCAACATTAAACTTTTTCAGTATGCCATGTTTGTTTAACGACAGGGCGCAATTTAATGCCGTCTGACCACCCATGGTGGGTAAAATCGCATCGGGTCGTTCTTTTTCAATAATACTTGCAACGACTTCCCAGGTTACCGGCTCGATATAGGTGGCATCGGCGAATTCAGGATCGGTCATAATAGTGGCTGGATTCGAGTTGACCAGAATCACCCGGAAACCTTCCTCTTTTAACGCCTTGCAGGCTTGAACGCCCGAATAATCAAATTCACAAGCCTGACCAATCACGATGGGGCCGGCTCCTAAAATCATAATGGATTGAATATCATCTCTACGTGGCATGTGGTTTATTCAACTCCTGTGAATGGAAGAGTCCGTTGCTAAAACTTAGCAGTGAGACACAAAAAAACGGGTAAGTATGCAACTCACCCGTCAATTCAGCCAACCCTAGCGCGGCAAGGCTGTCTGGAAAAGCTGTAAATCTACAAACACAACTCTACAGAGCCACTTGCAAAAGCCTGGGTGGATGCGTTGCAATCCTATTCCGAGTGCGATTTTGAGCTTGAATGAGGTGAATGGTGGCTCCCTTTGGCGATAAAAAGGGCTTGCCCGCTTGGACGGACTTTACTCCGTCCGCAGGGTGAGAGCCTATGGTTTTGAATCATTTTTGAGCGCCAGACTTTTCCTCAGCGCGGTAGTATAGAGCATCTTTTGGGATAGTGGGGATGGTTTATAAATAGATTTCAGAATAACACATGAGTATTGCGTTCAAGCTATTCCTGCCTGAGCCTGCTGCCCATGATAACACCATTGCACATCGTTCTCTTTGAACCGGAGATTCCACCCAACACAGGTAACATTGCTCGCCTGTGCGCCTGCACCGGCTGCCAGCTACATCTGATTCATCCTTTGGGTTTTGAAATTACCGACAAACACCTTCGACGTGCTGGCCTCGATTATTGGCAGTATATGGATGTGCAGCAGCATCAAAACTGGCACGCTGCGCGCCAGTCCATTGGCACAGAGCGCAACTGGTATGGCCTGAGTTCGAAGGTTGAAACCAGTTACTGGGATGCCCATTTTAAGGCTGGCGATGTATTGGTCTTTGGCCCTGAAACACGCGGCCTGAGCGCAGAGGTTTTAAACGATTTGCAAGCGCTGACCATCCCCATGCGCAGCGATGCGCCCGTGCGCTCGTTAAACCTTTCGTCTGCTTGTTCTATTGTTACCTTTGAAGCACTAAGGCAATTAAATTCATAACAACTCACCACTTTATCCACCGCATGTCACACTACATGAATAGTTTTTAACGCGCATGCTTATTGCGTAACAAGACATTAAGATAAACATCATAACAAATTGATATAAAAGGTTTTTTTAATCTGCCTAATATTTATGCAGACAATGTGTTGTATGCACCCAGGCAAGCTAACTATAAAAACGCGGACTGTTATCCACAAAGTTATCCACAGATTCTGTGGATAGACAAATAAGCCCTTTAATCGCAAGGCCTTGAGCCAAGTCAAGCTGTTTTACAGCACCATTCAAACGAATCAAATTGAGATCACAAGACACTCATAAACCCAAGAACCGATATTGACATTGGATGTAGGGTGTAATCATTTGCTATGTATGGCGTTTTGGAAAATCATGCCGCCACCTTATTGGTGATAAGTGGTTTTGCGGAACGTCAGACGTAGCAAAGGGTTGCGGCATGCGCCGCATGTCAATGTC
>CAYOTF010000007.1:20854-28391 GCA_964406805.1 uncultured Zetaproteobacteria bacterium
AGGCAGTGCTTGACGCAGGTGTTGCAAATGTTTTTTTGATAACTCTGCAACCACAACACCCTCACCTTCAGCAAGCTCGGCAAGCACCTCACCCCACGGGTCAATAATCAGACTATGTCCCCAGGTTTGTCGTCCATCGGGGTGTGTTCCGGACTGAGCCGCAGCCAACACATAACATTGATTTTCAATCGCTCTGGCCTGCAACAGGCTCTGCCAATGGGCGCGGCCTGTGGTGGCGGTAAATGCCGCCACATTGCACAAGACGTTACAGCCATCATCGACATAAGCACGAAACAATTCGGGGAAACGCAAATCATAACATACACTCAGGCCGACTTTGAAATCACCAAGGTGCACACTCACAGGATCATTCCCCGCCTCAATCAAGGCCGATTCATGATACGACTCCCCCTGATAATCCATGTCGAACAAATGAATTTTATCATACAGCGCCAACAATTCACCCGCAGCATCAAAGGCCGGACAAGTATTGCGCACAAGCAGCCCATCGGTCTTGAGCAATAATGTGCCTCCCACGATAGCCATTTGATGCTTGGCTGCCTGTTGCGAAAGAAAACATAAGGTCTCCGATTCGGATTGCTGCTCGGCCATATTCCGTTTCTCAGCCTCCGTGCCACCCATAAACACAAATGTCTCCGGCAATACGGCCAACTCAGCACCTTGATCTGCAGCCATGCTTAACAACCGATCCACCGTGGCAAGATTGGCATCCCGATCCAAGCCGGAACACATTTGCAAACACGCTACACGCACAGCGCACTCATTGAATTGAAAGCAAGCACATCATGCAAAACGGCCAATGCTCTTGATCATGCCCAGATTGGCATCATCACTCAAAACCGGCACCAGCTTAGCGTCACAGGCACTCATCAAGGTCATCATGCCCGGCCCATGACCTGCCAAAGGGGAATCGGAATGAATCACCACCCCAATGGTCATCGCGCCTTTGCGATAAGTGCGCCCATAACGGTTATCGTGGTCCAGTACAGCCACAAAATCACCAAAGCGCAGCTTATCCATCGCGTATGTTTTCATCGTTTCCTCATCATGACAGAGGATATCGTAATCCCCGGTCACCACCGATAACGCGCCAATGCCCGAACCCATGGCATGACCTGGCACAATCACGTGAACAGGCACTTCGATTTTACCATCCTCACGTTCTTTTAAACCCCAGGCTTCCAATATGTCCGGATCGAGATTGTAGATATATACTTCGGGGTGATCGATCAGTTTTAAGCCCTGACCAAAACCTTTAATCAAAAACTTATCGTCACAGCTTAACTTATCCAATGTTGCATCGGGAAAATCGAGCATCAAATGTTCAACTCCACCGTGATGCCCCAGCACCGTGCCCTTTTCCCCTTTGGCCGCGCCTGAAATCACGGTTGCCTCATTGCCGCAGCAGGATAAAAACTGATAACCGGATTCACATTTGCGGTTTTTGTGGGTCATGGTCGTCGATACACCCGGCTCAATATGTTCACCCGCCCAACCGAACACCGAATCACCGATTTTCACATTATATGTAATGCCACCCGTTGACGGCCATGCAAAAATCTCACCCGCCGCTCCCACTTCAAAGGGAGCCCATTGATGGGCAGGTGCTACCGCCCCCTGCACTGCTGTTTTGACCAGTTGATCACGATTGTTTTTTAAGCTCATGGTTTCCCCTTTTCAATATCTTCATAAATTCATAGCGAGAAATTTCACGCGCTCCAAGGCTTTGTAAATGTTCAGTATGAAACTGGCAATCAATCAAAAGCCACCCCGCTTGCAATGCCCGTTCGCATAACACTGCCAATGCCATTTTCGATGCATCAATGCTGCGACTGAACATCGATTCAGCAAAAAATACCTGATTCACCAACACGCCGTACAAACCACCCACCAGCACATCATCACACCACACTTCCACTGAATGCGCATGACCGAGCTCATGCATGCGCACATAAGCATCAATCATCTGCGCTAGAATCCACGTGCCATGTTCGCCTTTACGCGGAATTTCAGCACACGATCCAATCACCTGATCAAACGCCTTATCCCATGAAAGTGTATAAATATTCTGCCGCATACGCCGCGCTAATCGTTTCGAGCAATGAAATTCCGCTGCAAACAACACCATGCGCGGATCCGGTGACCACCATAATACAGGCTGATTTTCAGCATACCAAGGGAAAATACCCTGGCCATAGGCGGCCAACAGCGTTGCCGGTTTCAAATCACCGCCGACAGCCAATAAACCTTCGTCATTGGCCAGTGCCGGATCAGGAAACTCAATCATCGCGTCAGCATCGTGCAATTACCGTCGAGCACCGATCTCATCCACGAAGCTGCAGCTTCCGACAAATAACGATCCGCCTGCCGCATGCCCTCTGCAAGCGATACTCCTTCTGACCTAGCTGCAACAACAGCATCAAAACATTCCAGTAACTCAGCTTCGTTCATCACATCACCCGAAATCAAAACCACATTTACCCCTGCCTTTTTACTCGCTTGTGCAACCATAAAGGGCAGCTTTCCATGCAAGGTTTGCGTATCGGACAAGCCTTCACCCGTCATCACCCAATCCACACTTGAAGCAACCCGCTCAAACGCCATTGCCTGCATCACATATTCAGCTCCCGAAATAACCCGTCCACCCAACAACCTCAAGGCAAAACCCAAACCACCGGCAGCGCCTGTGCCCATATCTGTTTGCACCGACATGCCAAATGTAGTTTCACACAGATCCGCCCAGTTCTGCATGGCCAGTTCCACAGCATGCAATTGCGCCACTTTAATGCCTTTTTGCGCCCCATACATGCGAACCGCGCCATCCTTGCCGCACAACGGGTTTTGCACATCCGATAAAATCGTCATGTGTACATGTTGAAGGCGTTGATCCAGCTGTTGAATATCCATCACCTTGACCTGCATCAAGCCATTCAAATCAGCAGATACCGGCAAACCATCAGCCCCCAACACTCGGCACCCCAAAGCCAACAACAGCCCCAGACCACCATCCACCGTTGCACTGCCTCCCAGAGCAATACGAATATCGGTCTGACCTGCATCCAAAGCTGCCAACACAGCCTTGCCCAACACTTCACTGCCGCACTCAAAGACATCACCCTGCATTGAAGACAAGTTTAGGCCAATCAATCTCGCCGACTCAATCAATAGGTGTTTATCATGTACTGCGTCAATACAGTCAGTTTGGAGAGCTTGGAAAGATGCGAGCACATCCGCTGTTCCTTCCCCTCCATCGGCCAGCGGCATGGTAGTTATCTCCACATCAGGCATCACCGAACGCACACCATGCGCCATGGCAAGCGCAGCTTCAGCCGATGTCAGCGAGCCCTTGAATGAATCCGGTGCAATCAAAATACGCATAGTTCGCAAACTAACGCACTCGGCTATAACACTAAAGTCGGGGCTTGATCCAGGAGCTTCCATTGATATTTGAAATATACCGCAATATTTTGATTCGGAAGGATGGTAGCCATTGTAGGAATAGCACTATCGATTACGTTAAGTGTGTGTGTTATTGAATCCTAAAAGTTGCATGATGTGCAACTAATGCCGCTGTGGATATTCTGGAAGGCCTTGAGTTGCAGTTGGAAAACTGGGCTTGCATTACCCGGACGTTTGAATCGCCCGAACAGGTTCTATCATCATGATTTTGCACATGAATGGAAGGGGTTGATAATAGTTAATCCCTGGATGGACTGCTTATGTTGCAGGTCTTCCGTATAGAGAACCTCGCATTCGGTTTCTATGGCTGCAGTGATAATCAGGGCGTCATATAAACTATATTTCCACTGCTCTGATATTTTCAGTGCTTTTGCATAATATTCGATGCAGGGAAAAAATTCACACAAAGGCGTGAGCACCTTATCCAGATAGGTATCTGCATCAACAGGGCTTAACGGTGGGGAAAACTTGCGTGACGCCACATTTAAAAACTCCTGCATAACCTGATAGCTGATCACGCCTTGCTGTGAATGTAACGCAGTTGCAACCAGTTGGCGGGCAATCGTCTGTTTGTCAGGAGCGCTTGCATCGAAGGTATAAACAAGGATGTTCGTATCGAGAAAAAATTTACCGCTCATTCATATCATCTCGGCTGTAATGTTGATTGGCGCGAGCATAGGATAAAGTCTGCATGAGCGCGTTGTAATCTGTGGCTGATTGCTTCTGTCTGACATAGCGGGTCAGCCACTGACGAAACATGGCATTTAGGGTTGTATGCTCTTGTTGGGCATTCTTTCTTGCCTGCTGAATCAAGCGTTCATCAGCGCTTAAAGTCACATTCTTCAACATAGCATACTCCTTTTACAAAGAAGAAGTGTACACTACATCCGTGTGCGCGGCAAACATCAAATAAAGGGCTGCTGTGTTTTATAAAAAGAGTTCCCTTATATCCTTCTAACTGAGGTTTCCAGGATAATTATGGCAGGTTACCGGAAGCACCCCACAGGGTAGTCATGTAATTTTTTACAAGAAAAATTCAGAAGGATACGTTGAAATCATTAGAGTATTGCACAAGTCGATGGATGTTGAATCACAGTTTTAAACTGTGACTCTTGCCCTTTTTTATGTTAATGAAATGGACTGCATGCCGCCCATATAAGGCTGCAAGACTGCTGGAATACGCACTGTTCCATCGGCATTCCAGCCGTTTTCCAGAATGGCAACCAGAGTGCGGCCAATAGCCAGTGCTGAACCATTCAATGTGGCGATGGCTTGTGGTTTGCCACCTTCTTCACGGTAACGGATGCCGGCACGACGGCCTTGAAACTGGCCGAAGGATGAGCAGGACGAAATCTCGCGATAACAGTGTTGGCTGGGCAACCAGACTTCCAGATCGTAGGTTTTTTGAGCTGAGAAGCCGATGTCGGCACTGCACAATTCCACCATGCGATAAGGTAGTTCGAGTGCTTGCAGAATCGCTTCGGCATGGCCGGTGAGTTCTTCCAGGTCGGAAACGGCACGCTCGATGGTGGTCAAACAAACCAGTTCCACTTTATCGAATTGATGTTGGCGAATCATGCCGCGCACATCGCGCCCTGCAGAGCCAGCTTCACGGCGAAAACACGGCGTGTAAGCACAATGGCGACGGGGCAGGGTGGAAGCATCTAAAATCTGATCCTGATACAAATTGGTGACGGGCACTTCAGCTGTCGGGATCAGAAACGCATCCTCGCCTTCGAGTTTGTACAAATCATCTTCAAACTTGGGCAACTGACCCGTTCCGGTCATGGTTTTGCGATTCACAATGGCAGGCACCCAGACTTCATCATAACCGTGTTGATCGACATGTGTATCCAGCATGAACTGCATGAGGGCGCGTTCCAAACGTGCTGCTGCACCGCGCAACACCGTAAACCTGCTGCCGGCCAGCGTAGCGCCCGCTTCAAAATCGAGAATGCCGAGATCAGTGCCAATATCCCAATGGGCTGGCACCTCATCCGTGCGTGGCGTACCCCAACGGCGGATCTCTACATTATCGTCTTCGCTGTTTCCATCCGGCACAGACTCATGCAGGGGATTGGGGATTTCCAATAATGCTGCGCTAAACTCGGCCTCGGCTTGCTTGGCCTGGGTTTCGAGTGTTTTAACCTGACGGGAAACTTCACCCATGGCTGCAAGTTCAGCACTGGCATCTTCGCCCTTGCCTTTCTTTTGGCCAATTAACTTCGATACCCGATTGCGTTCGGCTTGCAGAGCTTCGGCCTGCACTTTTAAATCACGCTGTTTGAGATCGAGTGCCCGGGCTTGCCCCCAAGGACTCTCTGGCGCAATCACATCGGCATTGCGGCGTGCGAGTGCAGCTTGCATGACATCAAAGCTGCGGCGAAAGGCTTGACGATCAATCATTCTTCAGTTGCTCCGCTATCCGTTGATGTGTTTTCTTCTGATCCGTTGTCGTCCGTGCCGCCATCTTCCGAGCCGTTGTCACCTAAACCGTTCTCATCCACGGCGTTTTCATCCATAGCGATCTCATCCAAATCGCTCTCATCTGCATTGTGATCTTCCTGCTCTGCCACGCGTGCCGCGCCAATCACACGTTCGCCTTTGTTGCAGCCAATCAGTTTCACACCCTGCGTATTGCGGCCAATCACCGATACACCATTCATGCGAATGCGCACCAAACGGCCCGTATCGGTCATCATCATTACCTGATCATCATCGGTGACCAGCAAAGCCCCGATCATGGCACCATTACGACCACCTGTTTTGAGCGTGAACACACCCTGTCCGCCGCGTTTCTGGGTATTGTAGTCACCCACCGAGGTGCGTTTACCAAAGCCATTTTCTGATACAGCCAATAACGATGCACGATCCGAAACCAGCGTCATGGAGATCACTTTACAGTCACCCGGCATACGCATGCCGGTCACACCACGGGTACTGCGACCCATTGGCCGCACATCGGATTCAGAGAAGCGAATAGCTTTACCGCCACTGGCGGCCAGCATGATATCCTGTTCACCATTGGAAACGACTACGCCAATTAAATCATCCTCATCATCAATACGAATGGCGATAATGCCGTTGGCGCGAATGTTCTGGAATTCAGTCAGTTTGGTTTTCTTGATCACACCATTTTTGGTGGCCATGACAATATACTGACCTTCATCGAACTCACGAATGGACAATGTGGCGGATATGTTTTCACCTTTCTCTACGGGTAACAAATTAACCAGCGCTTTACCGCGTGCGGCTCGTCCGGCCTGTGGTACTTCATAGACCTTTTTGCGGAACACACGCCCACGATCCGAGAAGAATAATAAATAATCATGGGTGGATGCGACCATCAGCTGTTTGACAAAATCTTCTTCTTTGGTGGTCATGGCGGTTTTGCCTTTGCCACCACGGCGCTGGGCGCGATACAACGATGTTGCATTGCGCTTGATATAACCCTCATTGGAAATGGTTACCACCATGTCTTCTTCGGTGATCAGATCTTCAACGGATAATTCAGCCGTTTCATCCATGATGATGGAGCGACGAGCATCACCATATTTATCGCGTACATATTCCAGCTCTTCGATAATCACTGCCATCAACAGCTTTTCATCGGCCAGAATAGCTTCAAGTCCTGCAATAACCTTTTGCAACTCATCAAATTCAGCCTGGATTTTATCGCGCTCCAAACCGGTCAAACGTTGCAGACGCATGTCGAGAATTGCTTGAGCCTGTTTATCCGATAAACCAAATCGATCGATCAGACCTGCTTTGGCTTCCGGCGGTGTCTGGCTGGCGCGGATTAATTTGATCACTTCATCAATACGATCAAGTGCAATCAATAAACCCTGCAGGATATGCGCGCGTGCCTGAGCCTTGGCCAGATTAAATAAACAACGCCGGGTGACGACCTGGCGACGGTGATCGAGGAAGTGCAATAACAGTTCACGCACACCACATAGCTTTGGCTGACCATCCACAAGAGCGAGCAAGTTGCAACCGAAATTACACTGTAATGCCGTATGTTTATAGAGATTGTTTAAGATAACTTCTGGAATCT
>CAYOTF010000008.1:0-28234 GCA_964406805.1 uncultured Zetaproteobacteria bacterium
ATGAAGATAGCCGTCAGGGCAAGCTATTGGATATGCGGGCGTACGATTATTTCTGCTATGTAACGACCGAAAACCTTACGCCGTGGCAGACCCACAAAAAGTACGGCGAGCGCGCCATCTGTGGAACATGGATCGATTTTTCCACATTAACCATATAGTAATAAAGGTTATGTAGGCGACATTGCCATGAAAAATGTCACTTGCAGGATTTAGGAGGCATAAGTTCTTACAGTAAAACACCCCTGCAGGCGTTGAAAATAACAATCGTTTGTGCAGAAACTTATGAGACGATTAATCGCACCATAAGCCCATGGTAAGTTTAGATGGTTGAAACGATGAAACAACAGAGGTGAAAAGTCCAAACGTGCATCAACATGATTCAACCCATACGCACCTATGATACATTCAGCAACCATTCGGGCTGATGGTAGGCCTCTGAGGTTGCTGTTTGACAGAAGTAATGGGTAATACTACCATTACATATAGTGACAGTGGCTCGATAAAGGAGGATTCAATGCAAACTTCAACAAGCAAATTAACACAAAAGTATCAAACTACGATCCCTTCGCCCGTGCGGAAATTATTACACTTGCAAGCTGGAGATGCTGTTGCTTTTGATATTGAAGATAATGTCGTTCATCTTCGTAAGGCCAGATCAATTGATTTCGCCTTTGCAAAAAGCCTTGAGGGAACCTTGAATGAGTGGGATTCCCCTGCTGATGAAGAAGCATACCGTGAGCTATAAAGTTCATGATGTTGTTGTAGTGCCTTTTCCTTTTACCGATAGAGAAAGTTCAAAGAGACGACCTGCATTAGTCCTTTCAGATGCCAATAATTTTAATGCACAGGTGGGTCAGTCTGTATTAGCCATGATTACCAGTGCTGCAAACTCCTGCTGGCCTCTGGATGTTGAAATCAGTGATTTGAATGCGGCGGGTTTAACTTCATCTTCTGTCGTTCGAATGAAACTATTCACTTTAGATCATCAATTAATTTTAAGAAAAGCAGGAACATTATCTGAATCTGATAGTCGCCAGGTCGACTTAACAGTGAGGCAGTTACTGTTATTCTTCTAAAAAAGTATTGTATTCATCATCTGTCATCAATTCGACAGATGCGGCATCGGCATTGATGTTCACTTTGGCAATCCAACCCGCACCATAAGCATCGGTATTGACATGTTCCGGCTCGCCTTCAAGACCATCATTGACTTCGATCACAGTGCCTGCGAGTGGACTGAATACATCGGAAACCGCTTTGACGGACTCCACGACCGCATAGGCTTCACCGGCATCGAGCTCGCGGCCAATCTCAGGCAGCTCAACAAATACGATGTCACCAAGCGCTTCCTGCGCATGATCAGAGATACCAAAGGTCGCAATATCGCCATCGATACGCACCCATTCGTGGTCTTTGGTATATTTTAAATTAGCAGGAATGGTCATAATTTCTCCCCTTGTTTTTTGATACTGAATCTATCGTCTTACGTTGCTGCGTACGAACGGTAAGGTCGTGCGTTCAGCCGGCACCTGTTTGCCACGAATCTCGACACCAAGTGCACCCTTTTCCGCATGTTCCGGCAACACATAGGCCAGTGCAACACCGCCCGCAATCGGACTAAACATGCCGGAGGTGATCTCACCACTTGCAATACCATCAACAGATACAGGGTAATGTTCACGCGGAATACCACGGCCTGTCAATTTAAGTGCAATCAAACGCTTCTGTGGGCCATCAGCCCTGCGTGCTACCACGGCTTCGCGACCAATAAACTCACCTTTATCGAGTTTGGTGATCCACATTAATTTTGCTTCAACTGGTGTAACAGCATCCGATATTTCATGGCCGTAGAGTGCATAACCCATTTCTGTGCGCAACATATCACGCGCCGCTAAACCAATCGGCACAGCTCCGTTTTGCAGCAATTGATTCCACACTGCAACGGCTATGCTGTTCGGCATATAAATCTCAAAACCATCTTCACCCGTATAACCGGTGCGTGAAACAATGCCATTCACACCATTTACGTTCAGTTGTGCAAATTTATAATAACCAATGGCTTCAAGATCGGTATCGACGAGCGGTTGCAAGGCCACTTGTGCGGCTGCGCCCTGCAAAGCCAGCAAGGTAGTCGCATCGGATTCATCGCTCACGCAGACATCAAACTGCGCCGCCTGAGCTTGCAGATGCGCCACATCTTTATGGCGATTGGCGGCATTGATGCATAAATAATATTCATCATCTGTAAGTTTATAGGTGGTGATGTCATCGATAAATGTGCCAGCGTCATTCAACAGAGCCGAGTATTGCACCTGTCCATAAGCCAGTTTTGATACATCATTGGTGGTGACATATTGCAAGAAGGCTAATGCATCTGCGCCACTGACCCGCACCTGCCCCATGTGCGTGATATCAAAGATGCCAGCACTGCCTTCACGCACCGCGTTGTATTCTTTCAATGCGCCGCGTTTGTATTGCACCGGCATGGCAAAACCTGCAAAGGGCACCATTTTTCCGCCGAGCGCAATATGCGCATCAAACAACGGTGTTTTATTTAGCTCAGATGATTGTTCAGGCATTGTTTTCCCCCACATGCGCTTTAAATGCTTGCACCGTGTTGGCCAGCAACATGGTGATGGTCATCGGTCCCACACCACCGGGTACCGGCGTAATCCAGGCCGCTTTTTTGCTGGCTGCCTCAAAATCCACATCGCCAGTCAGGGTGTTATCTGCCAAACGATGAATGCCGACATCAATAATAATCGCACCCGGCTTAATCCATTCGCCTTGAATTAAACCCTGTTTACCAGCTGCCGCCACAACAATATCAGCGCGCTCGATATGCGAGCGTAAATCACGGGTGAATTTATGGGTTACGGTAACCGTTGCTCCGGCCAATAATAACTCCAGCGCCATCGGCCTGCCGACAATATTGGATGCACCGACAATGACGCATTCCTTACCATGCAAATCAATGCCTGTTTCTTCGATCAACTTCATGCAACCGAACGGAGTACAGGAGCGCAAAGCCGGAGAGCGTGCCGCCAAACGACCCAGATTGTACGGATGAAAACCATCGACATCTTTACCCGGATCAATCGCTTCAATGATGGTGTCCGGATCAATGTGCTCAGGCACAGGTAATTGTACAAGAATTCCATCGACTTTCGGATCCTGATTCAGTTCCGAAATCAGCCCGAGCAAATGCTGCTGCGAGGTGTCGGCGGGCAGTTCATGCGAAAAGGAAGCAATACCCGCCTTATTACAGCCTTTTTGCTTGGCTGCCACATAAACCTGCGAGGCTGGGTCAGAGCCCACCAGGATCACTGCCAGCCCAGGCTTGCGACCATGTTTCTGTGTAAGTTGTTCCGCCTCGTGACCAATATCCTGCCGCATGCGTGCAGCCAAAGCTTTGCCATCGAGAATGTGTGCGTGTGATGTCATCATAGTGATGCGCATTGTTGCAGTATCGGGCTATTCAGACAATGATAAGCTGCATGGATAGTGGATCATCTGCGGATATGAAAATCGGTATTGACCTGGGCGGCAGCAAAATTGAGCTGATCGCACTTGATTCCCATGGTATTGAGCATTTGCGTGTGCGCCGGCCAACACCTGCGGGCGACTACCACGCCACGCTTGCTTTAATCGCTGCCATGGTGCGGCAAGCCGAGAGCCAGCTGGGCGTGCTTGCCAGTGTCGGCATCGGCACGCCCGGAGCACTGTCATTGGCTACCGGGCGCATGAAAAATTGCAATTCGACGTGTTTGAATGGGGAATTGTTGCAGCAGGATATCGAAGCCTTGTTATTGCGCGAAGTGCGCTTAAGCAACGATGCCAATTGTTTCGCTCTCTCGGAAGCAATCGATGGTGCGGCGCAAGGCTACCCTGTTGTGTTTGCTGTGATTTTAGGCACAGGTGTGGGTGGTGGACTTGTGGTGCATGGGCGTGTCCTGGATGGCGCAAATCATATCGCCGGAGAGTGGGGGCATAATCCCTTGCCAGTGCTCTCGGCAGATGATTTGCCGCAGCCCGCCTGCTACTGCGGCAAATCAGGCTGCATTGAAACATGGCTGTCGGGGCCTGCGATGCGTGCGGATCATTACCGCCATACAAACGATCAACTCAGCGCTGAAGCGATTGCTGCAGCTGCCAAGTCAGGGGATGATGCTTGCCGGCAAACACTGCAACGCTATACAGCACGCTTGGCGGCGGCGCTGGCAGCAGTCATCAATATTGTTGATCCGGATGTGATTGTGCTTGGTGGTGGTTTATCGAATATGCAGTTTTTGTACAAGGCGATTCCTGAACTATGGTTGGATTATGTTTTTTCAGATGAAGTGCGCACCCGATTATTAGCGCCGCAATATGGTGATTCATCCGGCGTGCGTGGTGCTGCCTGGTTGTGGGGAAGGGAGAAGATAACATGAAAATCGTACACATTGGTCTCTTGGTGCAGGATTTGAATCGCGCCGCACAGTTTTATGAAAAGGTGCTTGGCTTAACGCGCATTGATCGCCCGGAATTAAGTTTTGACGGACTGTGGTACGGGTTGGCTGATGCTCAGCAAATTCATCTCATGCAACTTGATAATCCTTATCGCGATTGTGCAAAGCCCGCTCACGGTGGTCGTGATAATCACCTGGCCATGCAGGTCGATCAACTGGATGAGATCACTGCCCGACTCGATGCCTGCGGCATTGCATACAGCATGAGTAAATCCGGCAGATCAGCGCTGTTCTGCCGCGATCCCGATGGTAATACGATCGAGCTAATTGAGTGATGATAGCGCTAGTCGAGTCAACTGGCGGCCATAGCAACAGCCCATTAGAACTGACGGAAAATATTCACATACTGTTTCTAGTTGATTTAACCGCTTCCAGCACTCAGGGGCACATACATCGCAAACTCAGTGCCTGTACCGACGACGCTGTCCACTTCCACAATGCCACCGGCATTGTAGAGCGATCCGATCACCATCGATAGGCCAAGGCCAGTGCCTTTACCCACGGCCTTAGTTGTGTAGAAGGGTTCAAATATCTTTTCTAGCACCTCCGGCGGCATGCCAGATCCATTATCCCGGACAGCAAGCCGGACATAGTTTTCATCTTGCATGTCAGGATGCGCAGTAATGAATTCAGGGCAGTTTCTGAATAAATCCAATTCAATCCGAATCATCGCATTGCTCATACCTTCCAAAGCATGACTGGCATTGGTAATCAGGTTGAGCAGAATCTGCTGAACCTGAGTTTCATTCCAGTGTACGAACAATGTTTTTTTCGGATAGGTGTATTCTATATCTATGGTTCTGGAAATGGCTGCACCAGCCATATCACAAGCGGCCTGCACACAATGCTGTATATCCACAGGCATCATCACCACAGATTCTTTTCTGGCAAAACATAATAACTGCCGGATATGTTCACTAGCCTGCATGCATACATCATGAATCAACGGCACGCGTCGGCGCACTTTGTCGGCATCATCGGCATCCCGTTTTATCAAATACAAATTGCCTGTGATACTGGACAGGACATTATTGAAATCATGTGCAATGCCGCCTGCCAACGTACCAATTGCTTCCATTTTCTGAGCCTGATACAACTGGCTTAGCGTCTGCTCCAGCTCACGGGTTTTCTCCTCAACTTGATCAGCCAAATGCAGACGTGATTCTTGCACTTCATCCATCGCCTGTTTACGTGACAACTGGGTGTTTACCCTAGCCTTGAGAATGGGGCCATTGATCGGTTTGGTGACATAATCATTGGCACCCAGCTCCAGACATTTCGGCAGCGCATCCTGCGCTCCCATCGCTGTGACCATAATGACTGGAATATCACACAGATTTTGCTTTGCCTTAATGCGTTTTAACACCTCAATGCCATCAATATCCGGCATCATGATATCGAGTAAGATCAGATCAACATCTTCACAATGCTCAAGCAGATCAATTGCCTCTCGCCCGCCTTCCGCCATCAAAAAGTTATAACCTCTGTTCGCCAAATAACTTTTGATTACCAGCCGGTTAGGTTTGAGGTCGTCGACAATCAATAGCGTCGGCTGTTTATGAACCTTTTCCTCCAAAATATAGTTCATGTCTTTATTCCGAGGACATGGATGTGATGCATTCGATACAACCCAAGCCCTCTGATTTGGCTCGGGATAGCGCCTGCTCAGCCTGATGGATCAGCACATCCACATCTGTTGGCTCGCCCGGATTAAAAACCGTCATACCGATGCTCAGACTGACTGTGATAGGATCACCGTCCGCTTCCAGCCGCTGAGCAGCAAAACAAGCCTGCAACCGCTCTGCAAAGGCCTGCGTCTGCGGTGCATCAAAGCAGGGCAGAACAATGATAAACAAACCGCTGCTATAACGACCTGCTGTGTCAAAACTTCTGTTTTCTTTCCTAATACAGCGCGCCACCGCGCACAGCACATGATCACCCCGCCGATGACCGTATGTTTTATTGATCTGGTGCAGGTGATCGATATCTGCCAGCACAATGCCCACGCTTTCACGACAACATTGTTCGGAGCGCAACACTTCGGCTTCCAGCATCTCCACAATGGTGCTGTGGTTCCATAACCCGGTCAGCACATCATGTTTAAGCATATCCTGCATGGCATCGCGTGCCTGGGTGAGCTCCTGCTGCAAGTGCAGTGTGCGCACACCCGTGGCCAAACGCGCTTTCAATTCAAGTGGCGAGAACGGTTTGGTCACATAATCATCCGCGCCGGCTTCCAGGCCTGCAATGACATCCCGTTGCTGCTCTTTCGAGCTAAGCAGAATCAAATAACAACAGACCTTTTGAACGCGCAGTTTCCGGCAAATATCAATGCCATCCATGCCCGGCATCATCCAGTCCAGAATAATCAGACTGGGCGCATCATCCTGTTGCAATGCCTGCCATGCCGCTTCACCATCGCTGTACATATCGATTTCAAAATCGGCTTTATGCAGCGTGGCCTCCAGTAAGCGGCGGGAAATAGGATCGTCTTCAGCGATTAATATTCTCATCATCATTTCTCCTTAAAACACAAAACTTTTTTCACCGCAGAGGCCGCTCTTGTGCATACATGCACTCGTGGCATTTGTACGTCCTGTACGGCAACGCAGAGTACGCAGAGAAAGGCATGATGGTAAAATGGCTTGCGCGATTACTCAGTTTACCACCGGTGACTATTGTAATTCTTTTATTCATTTGGTTTTCCTCTGCGTACTCTGCGCCTCTGCGGTGCATTCTTTTTTGCCTTGCTTCATGGCGTATCTTCACTTTCGGGCTTGACCAATCTTTCATCCACCGCTTCGTTCAATATTTCAATCTGTGTTTGCAGTCTTTCCCATTGTTGTTCGGCGCGGATTAAATCGTTTTCTCTGGAGCTGTTCTCCAGTTCCAGCGCCGATGCCCGGACCGCCATCGCACCAATGCTGGATGCTGCGCCTTTGAGTCTGTGCGCGGCGCGCTGCAAGGCATCGGCATCGGCTTGTTTGATCGCTTTTTGCATCTGTGCCATTTGATCCGAACAATTTTCCCTGAACATGGCCACAATCTCGACCAATAAATCACGGTCTCCTTCAACATGGGTCAGCGCCGCCTCGATATCGAAGACCGGCGCAGGTTCGGCTGCGTTATCAGCAGGCGCTTGCCTGGCCGGCGAAGCTGCGATCCTATCAGCCAGCAAGGCAAACAGGGCATCGGCTTTAAGCGGTTTGGTAAGGTAATCATCCATGCCGGATTCAAGGCAGCGCTCGCGGTCGCCGGACATAGCATGGGCAGTCAAGGCGATAATGGGGATATGGCTGCCGCTAGCCTGCTCTAATTCGCGAATAACGCGGGTGGCCTCATAGCCATCTGTTTGCGGCATCTGCACATCCATCAACACGGCATCAAAATGGTTGTTTTTGAATGCTTCAATCGCCGCCCCTCCATGATTGGCGATATGGACATGATGGCCGCGTTTCTCCAGCAAATATCTGGCCAGACGCTGATTCACCGGATGATCTTCAGCGACCAGAATATGCAGCGGTGCCAACTGCACCGTTTCGCTGCTTGTTGGACATTCATCTGCAATCGAACCAGAACCAATCTCTGCCAGTGCATCGAGAATGGCATCGAGCAGCGGCGATTGCCCGACCGGCTTGACCAGATAATGCCTGATGCCAAGCTCGCGACAACGCTCCTGGCTACGTTGCCGATCACTGGATGAGAGCATCAAAATAGCGGGGGAAATCAAGCTCGCATCGCCCCGCCCCTCTTCAGGTCGTCCTGCTTCAAACCGAACTGTTTCAGAGCGAATGGCTTCGACCAACTCAAACCCATCCATCTCCGGCATCTCTGCATCAATAATAAACAACGCATGTTGTGAGCTGCGCATCTGTTGCAGCGCCTGTCGAGCGCTGGCGGCGGTTTCGGCCTGCATGCCCCAATTGCCCAGCATGGCGGCAAGAATACGCCGGTTGCTGCCGTTATCGTCGACAACCATCACCTTTAGCCCGGCGAGACTATCTGGCGACAATGGCATGTCTGCATTTTTGGCTTGCAACGCCATGCGGATGGTGAAATGAAATGTGCTACCCTGACCGGGACTGCTCTGTAACCATATCTTGCCGCCCATCATCTCGATCAGCGAACTGGAAATACTCAAACCCAGCCCTGTGCCGCCATAACGACGACTGGTGGAGCTATCGGCCTGTTCAAAGGAATCAAATATGCGCCGCTGCTGTTGCTCCGACATGCCGATGCCGGAATCAGATACGGCAAAGTGAAGCAGTATTTCTGTGTTATGAACTTCGGTTGGATTGATTTTCCTCTGATTGATTTCGGCATTGGCTTGAGCATCTGTCTCCACACTCACCCGCAAGGCGACTTCGCCGTGTTCTGTGAATTTAATGGCATTACCAATCAAATTGACAAGCACCTGCCGCAGCCGCCCAGCATCACCTACAATATATTCCGGTACATCCGAATCCACTTCAAAAAGCAGTTCCAGATGCTTTTGATGCGCCCGCAGGCCGAGGCCATGCAGGGCGCTTGTCATGCTGTCATGCAAGGAAAAGGTGTGACGTTCCATCGTGAGTTTGCCCGCCTCGATTTTGGACAGGTCAAGAATATCATTGATGACTGCCAGCAATGATTCAGCAGATGCAAGTGCCGTTTCCAGATATTCCCGCTGCTCACGAGTCAGTCGGGTATCCAGCGCCAATTCCGTCATACCGATCACGCCATTCATCGGCGTGCGAATTTCATGGCTCATATTGGCTAGAAATTCAGACTTGGCTCGACTGGCCTCTTCCGCCTTCCGTCTTGATCGAATCAGATCCTGGCTGCTCTGTTTCAATTCGTTCTCCACCGTCCCCAACAGGCCGTAAAATAACAACCACAGCACGATGCAAGCTGCAATAGCGATCGCACTGACCAGCAAAATCAACCTATTGCCAGCAGCGATTGTGTCTGTCACATCAGACAGTAACAGTAGATCGCCCACCTTGTTCCCGCCTGCCTCCAACAGAGGAATAGAGCTGGCGCGGTAGTCATGTTCATTGATGGAAAAATCCTGATTCAGACCAGCTATTGCGCTGGCATCCGCAGCAATCAACTGCTCCAATTCAACCGGTAGCTGTGCAAGCGTCTGCGTGATGACCGTCACATCGGGGAATCGTTGCCAGTTGGCATCATGTCCCAGCATGACCATGCCGCTTTCCCATTGATCGCGTCGTAAATACTGTTTGCTGATAAGTCCGATCAAATTCATACCGAGGCTGCTGTGCAAGCCGTTCATGATTGTATCAATCTCCATGCCCAATTCCACATAGCCAATTAAGTGCCCCTGATCAAAACAAGGCATTACCTGCCGCAGTGTGAAGGTACCCATTGGCCCGAGTTCAATGCCTGCCGCAGCTAAACCTGTGCGCTCAGCTTCAAGCGTGGTGAAGCGGTTGATGGTATCACCATATTTATTCGGCTTATGCACACGCAGAAAATTGCTCCGGTTCACATCGGTAAAATAAAAATGTGTGATGCCATGAAGCCGGTTCAATTGCTCGTAAATGGGTTGAGCCCTAGCCAATAAAACCTGCCTGTCTCGCTGCAACCATGCGGCTTTAAGGCTGTTTGCCTGCGTTTTCTGTTTGTCATTTTCTATCATCAGCTTGAGTAATGTCGCCATAAAACCGGCTTCTTTTGCCAACTCAATCGTGAATGTCTGTTGAAATGATTGCCGGCCAGCGTCATTTGCTCGCACAACATCATTTTGTTGCAGCCAATAAAAGCCGCCAATAAAAGCAAGCATGATGAAGATCAACATCATCGTTAGTGGAATCAGTATACGAAACCGAAGTTGTGTCACTTTTTCACCATGAAGGACGTGGAGGTAAGAACCGCAAGACTTTGAACTTCGTCTTTCCACTTCATGTTCCCGTCTCATCTGCCGGGATGACAAAGGTGAACATGCTACCTCTACCCAGCTCGCTGTGCTCAAGCCAGATGCCGCCGCCATGCATCGTTATAATTTTTCTACACAGCGACAGGCCGAGTCCAGTGCCTTCATATTTCCGGTTTAACTCACCATCAAGTTGCTGGAATGGTTGAAAGAGTTTGTCCTGATCTTCGACTGCAATACCAATGCCAGTATCGGTGATGCTGATTTTGAGGAAGGCAAGTGAGGCCTGTTCCTTGCCGCTCAGGTCTAACCCCTCACATCTCACGTCTAACTTCTCACTCCCAACCCTCCTTGCTTGCATCGAAACAGCACCGCCGGCGGGTGTAAATTTGATGGCATTGGACAATAGATTATCCAGCACCTGATGAATTTTCTGCATGTCTCCGTTGCACAAAGCGATATCGTCGGCATAGTCGCAATGAACAACGAGCCCCTTCTTTTTTAAAGCATGGGCATGGTGTTTGATGGCATGTTGGAGCAATTCCCTGACATCAAACAGTTCGGCATTCAGATCCATCTTACCCGCCTCAATTTTGGACAAGTCCAGCAGATCATTAATCAGGTTTAACAACCGATCACCACTTTCCAATATAAAACCAAGCTGACTCACCTGATCAGGATGTAATGGGTGGGATTGATCCAGACTGAGCAATTCGGAAAAGCCTAAGATGGAATTGAGCGGCGTTCTCAGCTCATGGCTCATGTTGGCTAAAAATGTGGATTTGGCGCGGTTGGATGCCTGAGCCCGGTCACAAGCGGTTTCCAACTCTTCGGTACGAAGCCACACCAGATGCTCAAGGTGGTCACGGTATTTGCGCAATTCCACATCGGCCTGCCTGTTCTCAATGGCAATGCCGCTGATATGAGCTGCCGTGCCAATCAGTTCCAGTTCGCCGCTGGCAGGTTCACACGGCTTGTCATGGTAGAGGGCAAATGTACCCAGCACCTTACCCATCGCGTCATGGATTGGAACAGACCAGCATGCCCTTAAACCATGTGCGAGCGCCAGTTTTCTGTAATCTTCCCACAGGGGGTCGATGGCAATTTCCCTGACGATGACTGCTTCATCATTGTAGGCGGCTGTGCCGCACGAGCCAGCGCTCGGGCCAATTGGCACACCGTTAATCGCTAAATTGTAGGCTTCGGGCAAATTGGGGGCGGAACCTGTGAGCAGGTGCTTGCCACTTTTGTCCAATATCAGTATGGAACTGCACGAACCGGGTATGTGTGATTCGATCATCAGATTCAACGCCTTTAACACCTCTTGCAACGGGGATCCTGAAGATAATATTTCCAGTATATGGTTTTCTTCCTGAACAAGGTTCTCTGCATTTTTGCGCAGAGTAATATCGAGTGTTGTGCCGACCGAGCGAATCGGCGTTCCTTTTTCATCATAAATGGTTTCGCAACGTTCATGCACCCATTTTACCGAGCCGTCACGCATCAGCAGGCGGTGTTCAATATCGTAGGGTATCCTATTCTGCACTGACTCCGCGTATGCCTTGTCTACAAATTCATAATCATCGGGATGCACGGTTTGCAGATAAATATCATACGTATTTGGCATGCCAGGCTCCACACCAAATATGCGGTGGTTCTCATCCGACCAGATCAATTCCTTGCTGATGAGATCAAGCGACCAATACCCCAGATGGGCGATACGCTGCGCTTCCTCATGCCGAGCCTGGATCTCTTGAAGCTTCTGGCTGGCCATATTGGCATCTTCCATCATATTCAGAGCCGCTGTTTCGGCCTGCTTTGTCTTCAACAGAAGTCGCTTCAGTTTGGTTTCTGAATTCTTTCGATTGCTAACATCATAACTGAACTGTGCATAACCACATAACCCACCATCAATATTATAGATGGCGGAAACACGCGATTCTAAAAAGCGCTTACCGTCTTCTGTTTCCTGTTCGACGGTATAGAAATACTCACCTGATTTGTGTACATCTGCGATGGCCTGGTCAAAGCGCTCTAGGTTCACCTTTTCCGTCATATGGATTTCCTGCACCGTTTTACCAATCACCTCTTCCGCCGCGTAGCCGAATAGTTTCTCGGCCATGGGGTTGTAATACGTAATACGGAATTCCAGATCGGTGGTGGCGATGGCGCAGTCGGTAGCGCTGCGCAGGATACTGTCCAGATATGCTGTTTTTTCGGCCAGCCTGATTTCCGCCTGTTTACGCTTGGTAATATCATGCAATACACCCTCGACAAATGCAGGTTTATTGTTGCTATCGAAAATCAGGTGACTGGATACCGCCACAGTCTTTATATGACCGTTTTTGTGTTTTAGCGAAACTTCAAAATCCTTAACTTTCCCATGCTGTTTCAGTAGCCGCATAAACTCATGGCGCTGCTCGGGCTCCACGTAAAAATCGGTCAGGGCTCGGCCTAAAATTTCTTCCGGCTCGTACCCTGTTTGCTGCTCGGATGACGGACTAACTTCAATCAATCGTCCATCCAGATCAGCACGATAATAAACATCAAAAACAGAAGCCATGACATCGCGATAGTGCTGCTCATGGCGCAGGCTCTGATCCACTTTACGCTGCGCCCAAGCGCCGAAAGCAGTGAACAACGTAACAATGACCAGACGCATCCAGATTTCATTCGTATTAGCCGGAAACAGCATGGCACTGAACGCGCTCTGCTGGAACACATAGGCATGAATAGCCGCTTCAGCCAACCATGAAGCTATCCCGAAAAGGAATCCGAACAGAAGCAATGGGCGCTGTTTCATGATACTGCCTCGCTGTTGTTACCCGAAATGGAATGAATGGTATATTTTGCTTCCCGCCCCAGTTCGTTCAGCAGCGCATTGATCTCTTTTTTCAGTTCGATCATACGCAGTTCACGGCCAACCGACATTGTGTTGAAGCGCTCTAGTTTGTGAACTTGCTGCTGCAAGGCCTTCTCGGTCTGCCTGCTCTCGGTGATATCTGTGGCCAAGCCGACCAGCCCCTGCATCACACCCTGGCTGTTGATGATTGGAGCTTTGATGATTTCAAAACTGTGTAGTTTGCCATCCACGCAAGGAATTTCCTCTATGCTGGAAACTTGCTCCCTGCTATCAAAACATTTCTTGTCCGAAATCATACAATTGCGGCTCACATCCTCAGGTAATAGCTGAAAGTAATGTTCTGCTTGCAAAAAACACTGCTCCGCCACGCCAACAGCGTTACAGAAAACAGGATTGATGAAATCAATACGACTGTTTGTATCCATGCGCCAGATGCCGACAGGCGCGTTATCCAAAATAATCTGTAGAGATTTACGCTCTTCACTCATTTGATCTTCAAGCAAACGGATATTCTCGGCCTTCAATGAGTAAAATGATAACCAGTGTTCAACGACATGTTTCAGTTCATTCAAATTTACCGGTTTTTCCAGATAATCCACCGCCCCCTTGCGCAAGGCATCAATGGCATTGTTTTTATTGGCATGGCCTGAAATAATGATAACCGGACATAGCGGATGCTGCTGTCGAAGGTAGGACAAAACCTCCATGCCAGATTCCCCCTCCAGCACAATATCCACCAGCGCAAGCTTGACCGAAGCATCCACCGATTGCATTGCCTGCTCATAACTCGATGCCTCAATCACATCAAACTCAGACGGTTCCAACGCTTCCCGAAACACATGTCTGAGCAAGTTGTCATCATCGACCAGCAGAATCTTCGTGCGGCTCATGTTTTTTTCATACCGAAGCGGCCGAGGGTCGAACGTTCTTATAGATTTTCTCGAACTCTCTGGCGGAGCGCAGAAAAGCTGATTTGGCGCGCGGATCGAAATGGGTCGGCTTGATACGCTCATCACCATCGCGAATGATCTCTACGGCGGAGTCATGATCGAGCGCCTTTTTGTGAAACCGTTCACAACGCAGAGCATCATAAACATCGCATATTTTTACGATCCGAGCCGATAAAGGAATCTTTTCACCTTTGATCCCCTGCGGATAACCGCTGCCATCCCAGCACTCATGATGACAAAGCGCGATTTCCTTACCCATGCGGATATAAGGGGAATCACTGCCGGTTAGGATTTTCGCCCCGATAATCGTATGCTTCTGCATCACTTGCCATTCCGCAGGATCAAGCTTGCCAGTTTTTTGCAAAATATGACCCGGCACGCCGATTTTCCCAACATCATGCAATGTGCTGGCCAATGCAATGATATTACAAAATGTCCGATCCTTGCCCATAGCATCAGCCAATGCTCTGCTGAAATAACTGATGCGCCGCACATGTAAACCACCCTCATCATCACGATACTCAGCAGCGCGCATCAAGATATGAATGTCATTTTCAAACGACCCAACGAGCGCCTGCGTGCGCTGCTTTACCTTTTTTTCCAAATTAACATTATGATCTTTCAGCATATCCATGGCCAGTTTCAGACGTAGCAGATTGCGCACCCTGATTTGCAATTCATTGACCTTGACCGGTTTGCTGATGAACTCCTCCACGCCCATGGCCAACCCGCGCTCACGCGAGGCTTGATCCTCCAGCACCGTGACCATGATAATCGGTATGCCTTCGGTGATTGGGTCGGCCTTCAACTGTTTGGCCACCTCGAAACCGTCCATGCCCGGCATCATCACATCGAGTAAAATAAGATCCGGTGTATAGACTCTGGCTTTCGATATCGCCTGTGAGCCATCGTTGGCTTCTTCGTGAACATAGCCCTCATTATCGAGTAGCCTGGTCAATAATAGCCGGTTTCTGGCTTCATCATCGACTACCAGTATTTTAGCACCGTCAGTGTTTATAGACATCCAAGCCTCCAGATATTTAGCGTCAACGATTTCATGCAATGGTCTCGGCATTAGAAAAACCCAACTCAGCCAACACCTCATACAAAACCTTTCCATCAACAGGTTTCTGTAACATAGCGGCGGCTCCGAGAGAAATTCCCTTCTGTATATTATCCTCAGCCACCGCGGAAGCGATAATCACAGGCACATCAATACAGTGTGCATGCTTTTTCAGCGCTACCAGCAGCTCCCATCCATTGGTGAGCGGCAACATAATATCGAGCACAATCAAATCCGGTCTGTGTGATTCCAACCAGTAAAGAGCACCTTCAGCTGTAACAGAGCGCTCTGTCCGGAAATCAAACTTTTCCAGTTTTCGGCGCATCAATTCGGCAGAGGCATAATCATCTTCAACGATCAATGCCAGCGGCTGCTCACCTGCCAGAGTCTCATGCTTTACTAGCGCAGCAGTGCTTGTTTGCGTGGTTGCTTCGGTTTCGGCCTCGATGTAGGGCAGCCAGATGGTGAATATACTTCCCTTATCCGGCTCACTGGTCACCGCGATAGCGCCACCATGCAGTTCAACCATAGCCTTGACCAAGATCAAACCCAGCCCCGTACCGGCATAGCTACGTGTCATTGAGCCATCCACTTGCTCAAATGGCAGGAATATCCTCTCCATATCTGCTTCGGCAATGCCAATGCCGTTATCGCTGACGCTGATTTTAAGAAAATTTCCGTTGTCGACAAAGTGTTGAGGGTTGCGAGCTGAGTACTCCTCAGCCGTAACAATACTTGCCTTCACAGAAACAGAGCCACCATCCGGTGTAAACTTCACTGCATTGGACAGCAGATTATACAGAATCTGTTTCACCTTGCGCATATCCATGCTGCAACATTCGATATTTTCACCAATATCTGTGTGCAGCGATAGGCCATGTTTCATCGCCTGTTCTCTAATGATGGATAGACTGTTTTCCACGATATCCGATACAATCACATCACATAGATTCAGCTCCATCTTACCTGCTTCAATCTTGGACAGATCAAGAATTTCATTGATCAAGGCAAGCAGGTGCTGACCGCTGGCATGAATTTCTGTCACAAAATCGAGCTGATCATCATTCACATCGCCGGCTGCACCATCCTTGATCAACTCTGAAAAACCGATAATCGCATTCAAAGGCGTGCGCAATTCATGGCTCATATTGGCCAGAAATTCAGATTTCATGCGGCTGGCTGCTTCCAGTTGGCTATTCTTTTGGCGGATTTCATCACTCTGCTGTTGCAGTTGCTCAGTGATTTCCTGTAGATGCAGATACTGGCCGAAGTTATTGAAGGCCACGCCGAGCTGAATCGAAAGTCGTTCAATAAAATAACGATCGAGATCAAGCATCGGTTTACTTGTCAACAGTTCCAGCATGCCTAGCACTTTTCCCTGGTACAAGATGGGGGATAACACCAGAGCCACGGGCGTAAATGACAGGAGACCAGCATCGATACGCAAGCCGTTTTCCTGATCTAGGTTATCCACGATTAGCATTTCCCTTGTCTTGGTAGCTTGCCCCATCAGCCCTTCATCGATATGAACCTGTTGTTTTAGTGAGCTGCAAGCTCCATGAGTGGCAACACAAACCATGCTTTCATGTTGAATATCCAACAGAAAAAGTGCTGAAACAGGGAATGCATGATTCCTGGCCAGAATGGACAGTATATCAGCTAGCGCTTTTCCCCGTTCGTACGTTGCAGAAATAACCGCCATGCCTTCTGCATAGGATTTGTCATAACTGGATCTAATTTCCAATTCCCGGCTTTTAGCAGCCAGTTTTGCCGTGCGGTCATCCACTTCGTGTTGCAGTTCTTCATGCGCATATTTCTGTTTTTCGACAAAAGCATTGACCATCCGGTACAAGGTACGAAATTCATCGTTTACCTGTTCGACGGGCAAGCGGATAGACAAATCCCCCTGTTTTAAGCCTTCCGCAGCAGCCACCAACTGACGAATGGGAAACATTATTTTTTGTGTTGCCATCCATGATACCAGTATCAAAGTCAGCGCCGTAATCATAAAACCCAGCCACAGCAGCGTATTGCCCGTGCCATCGAGTTGGCTGGTCAACAGACTTGCCGGCATGCTGCGCAGCAGCACCCAATAACGATGATGATCGGCAGGGTCGAAATATATTTTTTCGAATAATCTAGCCTGACTGCTGCTATCCTGCTGTTGATAGAAATCAATATGCCGTTGTTCCGTTTGCAAGGCGGCGAATAGATTGGGAAATGCATCCGCAGCCGTATAATCACGTTCCAGCTCATCGGCAAAACGTTTGGATTGAAGTGGGTGTTTCAGGAAACGACCACGTTCATCAAACAGATAATTGCGAATGCCGTGTTTATCAGTAGGAATAACCCCCATCAGATGCTCACCCAACAGATTGGCGACCAGCATGCCGGCCATGCCGTGAGCTGCATTCAACACCGGCACGGCCAGATGCATGACTGCTACATTCGGCTCACTGACGCGGCCATGTTCACGGCTTAACATCATATTACCAACGTAGATTTTACCCTCTTTAAGATTGACTGCCTGCTGAAAATATTGCCGGTTAAACTTGTTCTGTAACGCACTTTCCGGTGTAATATGAACCTCACCGCGAATGACACCCACGCGCACCATCTCTTGCCCGCGCTCATTAAAATAACGTAGTTTTTCAAATGTGCTACCATGGCTTAAGAATGCCACAAATATTTTCTGCAACCGCCGCTTCCATACATTTAAATCATCCCCGGAAAGCGGATCAATGCCGCCGGCAGCGCGAGCGCGCATGATCGCTTCAACAGGCGGTACGCCGCGCAAAGTGAGCAAGCTACCGCGCGCGACATGCAGCCTAGACAGCATCCGGTCAGCCGTCTTTTCCAGCTCGCCCTGGGCCAGGTCGAGATTATGTTGCCGGGTAAGTTGCATATTCTGCCAATAGATAAAACCACAGGCAGCCAGCAAGGATGCCAGTATCAGCCCGCAAAACCCGAAAATGATTTTACCTCTCAAGCCCATCGTGATGAGGCCGTCACGCTTCTCAGTCTGCATTATCCCACCCCCTCCCTTTTTGTTCACCGCACAACACCTCGAGATGCTCTGCATGGGTATATCTTCATGACTTCAGTCCGAATGTTCATCGTAAATCACTGCCAGTTGATCGGCTGCCTGTGTAAAGGCGGCCAATACTTCCGGATCAAAATGACCGGGCTCGGTGCGTCCGTCACCCTCGGTGATAATCGCAAAGGCTTTGGCATGATCGAAGGCTTCTTTGTAGGGGCGCTTACTGCGCAAAGCGTCATAGACATCGCATATCTGCATGATACGAGCGGGAAACGGGATTTCTTTGCCTTTCAAACCCTGCGGATAACCGCCTCCATCCCAGCGCTCATGGTGACATCGGGCAATCTCCGCCCCCATAGACAAATGCGGTGATGAATGATCCTTGAGAATATCAAAACCAATCATGGCATGCGATTTCATAATCTCCCATTCCTCGGGTTCGAAACCGCCGGGTTTGAGCAGGATGTGATCCGGAATGCCGATTTTGCCTACATCGTGCATGGGGCTGGCATGGAAAATTAGATCAGCGAACTCATCGTCCTTGCCCATTGCGAAGGCCAGATGCTCAGCATAATAAGAGATACGCCGCACATGCGCACCGGTCTCATCATCGCGGTATTCAGCCGCCCGCAGCAGGGTGAGCAGGGTTTCCTTGAACGAGCTTTCCAGCGCCTCGGTACGCTCCGCCACCTTCTTTTCCAATATCTGATTGTGGTTTTTCAACAACTGGCTATATGCATGCAAGCGCAGCATGTTTTTGACACGCACCAGCATTTCATGTCTATCCACCGGCTTGCTGACAAACTCCTCAGCCCCTGCATCCAGCGCCCGGATACGTGATTGCCGGTCTTCCAGCGCCGTCACCATAATCACCGGCACATCCCAATCGCTGTTTGATTCTTTCAAGCGGGCGACCACCTCAAAACCATCCATTTCCGGCATCATAATATCGAGCAGGATGATATCGGGTTGTTCCTCAGCCACTTTTGCCAACGCCGCTTTGCCGCTGTTGGCCGTCCATATTGTTTCGTATTCGGCTTTAAGCATGGATTTCATCAAAGCCAGATTACGGGCGTCATCATCGACCACAAGAATTTTGGCGGCACTTAAATCACTCATTTTCGACTCCTTGAAACAATCAATAATCTAAACCATTCTCACCGCAGAGACGCAGAGTACGCAGAGGAGAAGCAAGGCAGAATAAATATGTGGATAGCATTTGTTCTCATGCAGGGCATGCCGACAAAATGAACAACATTACCCTCTATATAAATGCCTTTCTCTGCATCCTCTGCGTCTCTGCGGTGCATGCTTTTCATGTCTTTTTCTCGTCTTTCATGTCGCTTTTTAGATATGCAAGCAAAGATTCGGCATCCGGGGCATGATCCGGGCATGCGGCATGGCTGATACATATTTCAATGCCTGCTTCGTTCAATTCGCGGCAAAAGCGCTGTTCAGCCATCACCACCTGCCTGGCATCGGCATGCAACATCAACACGAGATATTCCCCGGATTGTTCACCGCAGGCGATCAGTTCGTGCGAACGAACAATGTGCTTCAGATGCGTTGCCATACGCAGCGGGTTTGCATCAGCAGGTGATATTATGCGCAACAGGGCAAAAGGAGATTGATTGCGCTGCTCCATTTGTTCGGCAAAATTCAAATGACGCAATAAATGTGGCCAGCTGGCAATGGCGGGTTTTTGGCCAAAGCTGGAGCTTATTTCGGACGGCAAGGCAATATAGAAGGAACTACCACGCCCTTTTTTGCTGCTCAGCCAAACATAGCCGCCGTGCAGTTCTGTAATTTGCCTGCACAATGCCAGCCCCAGCCCCGTACCCTCATAGCTGCGGGACATGGCATTTTCCAGTTGCACAAAAGGTTCAAATAGCCGTTTTTGATCTTCGGGCTTGATGCCGATGCCGGTATCCGTCACGCTGATTTCGAGAAAGGCAAGTGAGGGGAGATTCTTATCCCTCACGCCTAATGCTTCACCCCTGACTCTGCTCGCCTGCACAGTTACCTTACCCCCTTTGGGCGTAAACTTGATAGCGTTGGAGAGCAGATTAATGAGCACCTGTTTCATGCGGCGTATATCCATTGACCAGAGATCCACATCCTCTGTACAGCTCAGTTCCAGATGGATGCCGCGTTTCATGGCGCGTTCGCGCACCATGACCAGCGTTGCCTGAAGCATTTCACTGACACAGGCATCCTCGATTTCCAGCTCCATCTGTCCCGCCTCAACCTTGGAAAGATCAAGAATATCGTTAATCAAACAAAGCAGATGCTCGCCGTTGGTTGAAATATCGCCCAAATATTCTTTCTGCTCCACGCTGATTTCGCCCAGCAGACCATCCTTGAGCAGATCTGAAAACCCGATAATGGCATTCAGCGGCGTGCGCAGTTCATGGCTCATATTGGCCAGAAATTCGGACTTCTGCCGATTGGCAAACTCAGCTTCATCTCTGGCGGCTTTTAGCTCTTGGCTGCGAAGGGCGACCTGCTTTTCCAACGCATGATAGCGGCGGCGTGAACGCAGCAGAGCAATGCCTGCATAGATTGACAGTAGCAGCGCGGCGGTGATCAACCAGGCATAATCAATCACAGCAACCCGCCTGCAAATGGCGGGCGACTATGCTCAGAAACAGCTTATAATCAATTGGCTTGGTCACATAATCGTCACAACCGCCATCCAGCATGCGTTCCCGATCCCCCTTCATGGCAAAAGCGGTGAGTGCAATAATCGGAATATGCTGCGTATCTGGATCCTGCTTAAGCAGGCCGGTGGCTGTTAAGCCATCCATGCCGGGCAGTTGCACATCCATCAGAATCAGGTCGGGATTCTGTGATTTGGCCAGCACCATGCCGGCTTCGGCATCGGTAGCCGAAATCACCTGATAATCCGCCTTGCTCAATACCGTGGTCGCCAGCTTCATATTGGCCGGGTTATCTTCGATGATTAAAATCGTATGGCTCATGATGGCCTCCTGATGTCTTCACCCTTATTTTGAACGGATGATTGCATGGATGGTTCGACAACTTGCGCCGCGCGATTGACTTCACCGATAAACGTGCCGTGATTGAAGCTGCTCTTCTGCATCACCTTGACAATATCGCCATTGAGTTGTCGGCGATCCGCCTCGCTGAGCGCCTTGGCAGTCAGAATGATGATCGGAATCCGAGCCAGTTCGGGGGTCTTTTTCAACTTTTCAACCACATCAAAACCACTCACTTTGGGCATCATCAAATCGAGTATCATCAGATCTGGATATTCTGCTTCGGCTATCTCGATGGCTTCCTTGCCGCCGTAGGCTTTTAGCACACCACAGCCGACATCCGACAAATGCCTGGATACCAGCTCCACCGCCTTGGGATCATCATCCACCACCAGAACTTGTTTACCAACCAGCGAAAAGTCCAGACCGCCAATGGCGTTCAACAATAGCTGCCGCTCAACCGGCTTTTGCAACACATCGGAGGCACCGAGTGAGAAACCCTTGTCTGAATCAGCCACCATGGAGACCACGACAACCGGAATACGGGCTGTATCGGGGCGCTGTTTGAGCGCCTGCATCAAGTCCCAGCCATCCATGCCGGGCAGCATAATATCCAGCGTAATCAGATCGGGCAGCTCTTCATCCAACATCTCCAGAGCCTGCTCGGCGCTGATGGCGTGGCGAATGGCATAACCGCCATCTTCGAGTTGCACCCGCATCAGCCTTGCGGATTTTTCATCATCTTCCACCATGAGCACCGTATGATGATGCGCCTTCACATCTGCCACGGCCTGTTTATTCTCCAGCACTCTGACGGCAGCCGTTTGAGCCTGCGCCTGCTCTTCTGAAACAAGATATGGTAACCAGACCACAAAGGTGCTGCCCTTGCCTTCAACACTGTCCATGCCGACTGCACCGCCATGCAATTCGGCCAGCCGTTTCAGCATGACCAGTCCGAGACCAGTGCCCTCATAGACCTTGGTCAACGTGCTTTCCAGCTGTTGGAACGGCGTAAACAGGCGTTCTTTATCTGTTTCGCTAATGCCGATGCCTGTATCCGATACGGTGATTTCCAGATATTCGGCTGCCGCTACGGCGGGCGGATTCATGGGGGAGGGTCGGCCTAGGTGTTTCGCGTTTAACGCCTTGGCCATCACCCGGCGCACCCCGAGTTCCACCCGCCCTTCATTCGGCGTGAATTTCACAGCGTTGGATAGCAGGTTATAAATAATCTGTTTGGCCTTGCGGGCATCCAGAAAACAGGTGTCCAGATCATCGCCAAAATCACAATCCAGTCTGATGCGGTGCGCCACAGCTTTTTCCTTAATGATGGAAATACTGTTGCGCAACATATCACTGACATTAACCGGCTCCAGTTCCAGCTCCATCTTGCCGGCTTCAATTTTAGACAAATCGAGAATATCATTGATCAACGACAGCAGATGTTTGCCGCTGGTGAAGATATCGCTGACATAGTCGTTCTGTTCAGCTTCCAAATCACCGATCATGCCATCCTTCAAAACTTCAGAAAATCCGATAATGGCATTCAACGGCGTGCGTAATTCATGGCTCATATTAGCCAGAAATTCCGATTTCATACGGTTGGCCTGCTCCAGTTGCGCGTTTTTCTGCTTGATTTCATCACTGTGTATTTTCAGTTGCGTAGCCAGATCGGTCAGCGCCTGATGCTGAGTCATATTATTCAGCGCCACGCCCAGTTGCGTCGTCAGGCGCTCGATAAAACCCTGATCCAGTTTCAGCAGCGCTTTGCTGGAAGCCAGAACCAGTACGGCCAGCGGCCTGTCCTGAAATTGAACGGGGGCAGCAATAAGAGCGGCAGGCGCAAAAGATAACAGGCCAACATCAATAGATAGAATATGAGTATCGCCCATATCATCCAGAATTGCTGTTCGGCCATCCCGAATCACCTGACCGATGACCCCCTCGCCCAGCTCAAAGCTCTGCGGCATTGCGCTAGGTATGCCATGATTCGCAGCCAGTTTCAGTTGACCTGACCATTCATCATACAAATAAATGGCCGAAGCAGGGAACGGATGGTGACGAGCCAACACATCAAGGGTGTTATCCAACATTTCCTGCTGCTCGAAGCTTTCGGAAAAAAAGCTGACGATTTTGCTATAGCTGGCTTCATAGCGATTGCGTATAGCGATCTCACGATTTTTTTCCGCCATCGCCTCTTCGGCCAGTTTGCGCGTAGCTATCTCATTTTCAAAATCCTCACGCGAGGCAGTGGCCGTTTGCAGATTAACGGTCATCTGATCAAAGGCTCGTGCAAGCTGGCCGATCTCATCTTTTCTGCCGGTACCCACCCTGTGCTTTAGATTGCCCTGACCGATGATTTTGATTCCTTCCTTCAAGGCCTGGATCGGTCTGGAAAATGATTTGGCAAAAAAAATGGCCAGAAATACCAGAAGTACCAAAATAATGCCGCCGACCATCAGGAAAATATTTTTCAATTTTTGAATGGGTTCAAATGCCTCCGAAACATTCAGCTTTGCGACCAGCCCCCAGTTCATCGAAGGCACATAGCGCCACACGGCAAGAATCTCTTCGCCCCTGTAATCAAGCGACACCCCGGAATTGCTTCTGCCCTGAACTGCCTCCTGTAAGGGGTATGCATTTGGACTGCCGAATATTGCTTTACGCTTCAAGGCCGCATCAGGGTCGTAGATAGTTGGGTTCAGGAACAGTGCATAATCGCCCATATTTTTACCAATGAGGGTCTCGCCTGTTTCGCCCAACCCTGTTGAATCCTGCATCAACTGAAAAATAGGAGCCATGTCGACCTCGAAAACAATAAGGCCGACAAACTTTCCATCCAGACCGAGCATCGGCGCTGCAACAATCATCTCGAAACCGGAATCAGTGAGCATATTTGCACCGGCAGCATATTCATTGTTTACGCTTAGAATATCACTAAAATATACGCCGTTTTTTCCTTGTTCGAAGACCTTGCTGTCCACTAAGCGCTCGCCTATATCCAGTGCTGCATGTTTTTCATTGGTGACATAGACGATTTCTCCTTGCGGAGAAACCAGCATGATATCTTCAAATTTTTTGATCTTTTGCAGCGTTTTCAGCTGGCTGTCCAGCGCTTTTTTGGCCTGTATATAAGCAGGGGTTTTTCTGTCATGCGCATACTGCGTCATTAAAGGCAGGTTACGTTTAATATTAAAATAGTCCTGAGCCACTTCCAAATCTTTTGTAATGTTGCTCATGATTTCATTGAGTGTTTTCACTTTGAGGTCGGCGATGCTGCGTAATCCCGAAAGGCGGGCTTGCTCCAAAGCCTGCTGAGATTTTTCATACGACAGGCCGCCAACAATAACCATTGGAATAAGGGAAATGGCCAGAAAGACCAGAATGAGCTTTTGTTTGATATTCATTTTACGCTCCTCATCTCTGAGCGTTTAATTGGCATGCCATTGCATCTGAAAAACTGATCCATCATTATATCTCCCCCTCAAGCAACGCTTGTACTTGCCGGGCAAAGCCTTGAATATTGATAGGCTTGGACACATAGGCATCAAATCCACATGCCAGCAAGCGCTGCTTATCATCGGGCATGGCCAAAGCGGTAAGCGCGATGACAGGAATATGCGAGGTGTTTTTTTGCTTGCGCAGCTTGCTCAGCGCTGAAATACCACCCATACCGGGCATCATAATATCCATAACAATCAAATCCGGCGGCGATTTCAGAGACAGGCTGACTGCCTCTTCGCCGCTGGTCGCCTCAACAACAGCATACCCTTGCTGCTCCAAAATCTTGCAAGCTAAAGCACGATTGATACGATCATCATCAACAATAAGAACCTCTGCCATACCCCCGCCCCCCTCACAGCATTTTATTAGCCTGGCTGGATCGCCTTGGTGCGAGCAAGTTTTGTATGGTTTCCAGTAATTGAATAATACTGACAGGTTTAAACAGCGTAGCATCCGGCGAGACATCTTCGATATTGCGCACTACCAGCTTGCTGTCTTTGGCACCGGTTAAAATTATAATACGCATGCCGGTAGCCAGTTCAGGGTTGGCACGCAATCGCTGCAATACTTCCAAACCATTGATCGCCGGCATCATGATATCCAGCACCAGCAAGTCAGGTTTGAGTTCACCGATCTTTATCAGCCCGCTATAACCGTCCGCTGCACAAGCGATATCGCATGACAATAAACTCAGCTTCATAGCGCCACGCACCAGTTCACAAACTGCAGGGTCATCATCAATGACAAGGATTTTAAACGGCTTCTCATGCAACTCGTCAGGCAACGGTATGCCGTTTAGCTGTAAAAATTTCACCAGTGATGGGCTCAGAATGCGCCAACGTCCGCCTGGAGAAACAATTGCCTCAATCTCACCCTTGCGCACCCAGCCTTTAATCGTATTGATATGCACGTCACAAATTCGAGCCGTTTCACCTGATGTTAGATACTGTTTCATTTAAACACCCCTACAAATATGACGGTATATGACAGTATAGACACTAAAGCCTGAATTAGGCAAATAATATTTTACTAGCCCCTCTCCACTTTGCTGACTTGATTAGCCTCTGCTGCTTTGGGGTAGTCCATGCCCTCAAAATAGTAGACACAAATCAAGATCCGAATTTGAAGTAGTATAAAACCCATCCCGTTCGCTACTTTACACTTAGAGGTCGGATTGATTGAGACTATTAAATTTTGACTTTGGCACGCCGACGATAAATGAATACTACAGCAGCAATAGCCAGAGCAGGTGCTGCCAAAGCCTTGAATAAAACCGGTTGTATGCTCCATGAGAGAACAACGGCCAGTTCCTGGTAGATATACTCGAGCAAATTGACCGAGTAATAAGTGAAGATAGCCACAGATAATAGTTCAGCGGCTTGTTGCAAGCGCAGTTGCAACTGAAAGCGACGGTTCATGGCCGCGAGCATGCCTCTGTTTTGTGCTGCATTGTTCACATCAATACGCGTACGTAAGGATTGGCTTGCCTGCGACACACGCATGGCCATTTGATCGAGCCAGTGAAAAGCGCTATCGCTGGTTGAACGCGCCTTTTGCATACGGCGACGCAGAAAACCACCCATGGTGGGTTGGGGACCAATCGGATGTTCGTAGAGCTCATCCAATCGCTGCAGCACCAGATCGAAGCGGGTTTGTGCAATGCTGAAGGGGCGGTAATGGGTTGCAATGAGATCTTCAACTTCAGCTGCAAGTGCCGTGAGGCGTTCCATCAATTGCTCATCTTTCATGCCTCCGCCCTCGGAGATAGCACCGGTCAAATCCTTGAGGCGTGTATCGGCTAACGGTAGTTTTTTCAACAAGGCCTTGGCCTGCGGTAGAATAATCAGCGCCAACATGCGATAGGTCTCGATATCAATCAGGCGATAGGTCAACCGGCCAATTTGAGCCGGTAGTTCTGCCTGGGAAAACACCAGCATTCGGCTCATACCATCATCGCGAATTTGAAAATCCGTCATGGCAAGGCTTTCACTGCGCCCAATTTGCGATGCAGCCAGAGAATTGGATGAAAAATAACCCGCGTATTGCGCAAAAAGAGATTGATGGCTGGCCTGTTCCGGATAAGGCAGCACCGTAGTATCGAATGCGACCAGTAAACGCCCGGGCAAACCAGCCAACCAGTTTTCTGGAAGTAAGGAAAGCGGGGAGCTGGCAAAAGGATCTGCACCGGCCTCCAGAATCGCTGAGGCAATGAATTTATAGCGGGTAAACTCCTGGTGACTTTCGATTTTGAGTAGAAAATCATCAAAATAAAACCGGCTTAACGTGTTCATGGATATGTCGTGATCACAGTGAGCACAGAGCCGCTGAAGGTGCACTACTTCCTGTGCTCGCTCATCCTGGGATGGCAACATGACCAGGGTCACGATACGAACAGGCGGAATCAGTGGCTCATAGGGATAGACATGGAACTCATCGTTGAGTTCGTTTCGTATATCGGCATTCGTAGGCAGATGGTGTTGCATGGCGCAATGATAGGCCAGCTTTGAGCAGGCATCCATACTTACTGGATTACATCTGAATGGTTATATTTAAAAGACAAAGAAAAGGCCAGCAATCATAACGATTGCTGGCCTTTATTGGATTTCCAGGAAATCCTCTTTTGGTGGAGGCGGCGAGAGTCGAACTCGCGTCCGAAAATCATCAGCCTATGGTTCTACATGTTTAGTCCGTTCGAACAGCACCCAATGAGAACCAAACGGACAAAATGCCCAAAGGGTCGATTCGTAACTATTTAATCCCTAGAACCACGAGTCTCCAGTTCTAAGTGACGATTCCATCTAAATGACCCCGGATTCCCAATGGATGGACACCTCAAGAGCGGGGTAACTTACGCAGCGTAAGCTAGTTCTACGTCGTCGTTTGCAATTATATGCAAGTGCCAGCTTTTTACGGGACCAACAACCCGACATGCCCCATAGGGTTCAGTATCTCCGTCGAAACCAAGTCGCCCCCATGAAGGGGTAGATACTATACTGTAGAAAACAGCCGACAAGCTTTGTGATGAACCGCTACGATAATTTAAATGCACAGGAGCCACTTGCAAAAGGCTCGCAGTTTCTAAATTAAATATCCGCAGCACATAATGCCAAGCCTTGCGCTAATCGCTCCGTTATCTTTTTATTGTTCGGTTGCTGGCACCAAGCCCTACCTTGATAATCTATAAATCGCACACAAACATTATTCATCCAATTGTTCCCCTGCGTAGCTTCCATGATCTTTTTGTAATAAATAGACGCTGCGTTTTGCAAATCATCTATCGACTTGCCAGGGATCGGTTTAAATCGAGATGTATTGCAATCAATCAAAGCATTCGCGGCACTGGGGTACACTTTCGCCTGACTCACTGCGCTGACCACTTTTCACGAAATCATCACGACAAAACCGTTGATAAACCATCGACGAGTAAACCCA
>CAYOTF010000009.1:0-11039 GCA_964406805.1 uncultured Zetaproteobacteria bacterium
CGATACAATTTTAATAATTTTAGCTTCGATTTCTGCAGACATAAGTCCTCCCGAAATTTTTGTAGTGCGGCTTCTATCATAAGGTCTTTGTCCATACAAGCGCCACACAAGCTTGAGACCGGTTTAACAAAGAGCTTACATGTGCATGCCACCATTCACATGCAACACCTGGCCGGTGATATAACCGGCTGCATCGCTGGCCAAAAAGGCAACCGCTGCTGCAATATCCTGCGGGTCACCTAAACGACCGAGTGGAATCTGGCTGGTCAATTTCGCATGTGCATCATCACCGAGGTCTGCGGTCATGTCGGTGGCAATAAAGCCCGGTGCAACCGCATTGACGGTGATGTTGCGTGAACCAATTTCACGAGCCAACGAGCGGGTCATGGCTTCAACACCACCCTTGCTAGCACAATAATTGAGTTGACCCGGATTGCCCATAGCTGCGACCACCGATGAAATATTGATGATGCGACCACCACGGGCGCGCATCATTGGCTTGATGGCAGCCTGCATGGCATGAAACACAGAGCTCAGATTGGTATCGATCACAGCATTCCATTCGTCGGCTTTCATGCGCATGGATAAATTATCGCGTGTGATACCAGCGTTATTAACCAATACATCGAGTTTGCCAAAATGTTTGACGGTTTCCTGCACAAAGTTCTGAATCTGCTGGCGGTCGGATACATCGACTGCTTTGGCCAACACTTCAACACCCGATGCCTCACGGATTTTTGCAGCGGCTTGATCGATGGTTTCCTGTCGGGTGCCACAGATGGCCAACTCATAACCTGCTTCAGCCAAAGTGCTGGCAACGACAAAGCCAATGCCACGGCTGGCACCGGTGACCAATGCTGTTTTTGAATCGCTCATGATTTATTCCCCTGCAATCGTGTTAAGGCTATTCAGACTATTCTGCAACTGTTCCGGATTGATGCTCACGCCAACGCGGATATTACGATCAATACGTCGCACAAGGCCGGATAATACTTTGCCCGGCCCCATTTCAACCGCTTGTCTGATACCATCAGCAGCCAGCTTCTGGATGGTTTCCGTCCAGCGTACCGGTGAAATCAACTGGGCAACCAGTGCCTGGCGAATGGCATCTGCATCCTGTGCAGGGCTGGCGCTGGCATTGCTCCATACCGGACATGATGGTGACTGAATACTGGTTTCCATCAAGCGAGCCGCCATGGCATCAGCTGCTGGCTGCATCAATGGCGTATGCGATGGTGCGCTAACGGCCAGGGCTATTGCACGTTTTGCACCAGCTGCTTTGGCATTGATCATCAAGCGTTCAACTGCGGCAACGTGCCCTGCCACCACCAACTGACCGGGGCAATTGTAATTCGCAGCCCACACCTTGCTGCTCTCATCTGAGGCTTCTGCACATAGCGTTTCAATGGCTTCATCGGACAAACCAAGAATCGCGGCCATGCTGCCGATGCCTGCAGGTACGGCTTCCGTCATGGCTTTGCCGCGAAAGGCCACCAATTGTACTGCATCGGTAAAATCAAGAGATCCTGCTGCAACGAGCGCGGAATATTCACCGAGAGAATGGCCTGCGACCTGGGTCGGCTTCATGCCACCGAGTTCTTGCCATAAACGCAGTACAGCCGTTGACGCAGTCAATAATGCAGGCTGGGTAAATTCTGTTTGTGCCAGATGGTTGTCAGCATCATCACGAATCAGTGCGGCCATATCGTAGCCGAGCGCATCGGAAGCTTCTGCCAATGTTTGCTGCACGACTGCGATGTCAGCAAATGCATCGAGCATGCCTTTGGATTGTGAGCCCTGACCGGGAAATAGAAATACGAATGGAGTAGTCGGAGTGGTCGGATCTGTGGCAGTAGTGTTTGTGGAAATCTTATCTGTGGATGTCATAGGGCAGTCCTGATTAAATTATTTTGACCAGCGCAGGAGATTGGCTCCCCATGCAAAACCACCGGCAAAGGCTTCGAGTAAAATTAATTGCCCGGTTTCAAGGCGGCCGGAACGATACAAATCGTTCAGTGCCAGCGGCACACTGGCCGATGATGTGTTGCCATGTTTGGAGACAGTCAATGCGACACGATCCAGACTCATGCCTAGCTTTTTGGCAGTAGCTTGAATGATACGAATATTGGCTTGATGCGGTACCAGCCAGTCAATGTCATTATCTGTTAATTCATACTTGGCGAGAATCTCGGTGACCACACTACCCAGTTTGCTGACGGCAATTCGAAAGACTTCATTGCCCTTCATCTCAACGGCAGCCGCACCGGCTGAATCAATAGAAAAATCGGCTGCCGCGTGATGCAGTTTTGGGTGATGAAACTCCGGACTGGATGGTCGATGCGGATGCTCAGCTTTTAATAAATCACGATACGAGCCATCGGCATGCAATACTGAACCTATCAATCCATTTTCAGCCGTATGTTCTCGCGCTTCCAATACTACAGCACCAGCACCATCACCAAACAGAATGCAGGTGCCGCGATCTGTCCAATCGACAATGCGGGACATCGCTTCTGCACCGACCAGTACCACGCGTTTGAACATGCCGCCGCGCATCATGCCTTCGAGCTGTGCAAGGCCATAGACAAAACCGGAACATACCGCCTGAATATCCCAGGCAGGGAAATCTTTGCCGCCGAGCTTGGCTTGCACAATGGTTGCAGTGGACGGGAAAATCATATCGGGAGTTGTCGTGGCCACCACCAGCGCATCGATATCGTTGATCGTTAAACCGGCATCTGCCAAAGCAGCTTTCACTGCTTCGGCAGCCATGTCGGAGGTCATCTGGTCTTCGGCAATAATATGACGTTGATGGATGCCTGTGCGTTCGGCAATCCATTGGTCGGTGGTGTCGATCATTTTCTCAAGGTCGGCGTTGGTTAGAATTCGCTGCGGTAAATAACCGCCGATTCCGGCGATATGGACGGATGCTGTGCTCATGATTACACCTGCTCCTGTACGGATTCAGAAATACGGTCGGTTAAGTTTTCACGGACTTCGCGGCAGGCCACAGCAATCGCGCAGACAAAGCTCTCAGCATCCGCACCACCGTGGCTTTTTACCACAATGCCATTCAAACCAAGCAAGGGAGCACCATTGTATTTGCCCGGATTCACTTTATCTTTAAAGCGTTTCAATGCGCGACGTGAAATCAATGCGCCGAGCTTGGAAAAGATGCCGGAAGTGAGCTCCTGTTTCATGCTGTTGGCCAGGAAACGCGCTGTGCCTTCCATGGTTTTCAAAGCGACATTACCCACAAAGCCATCACAAACCACGACATCGACTTTGTCGCCGAATAAATCCGTACCTTCAACATTGCCGATGTAGTTGAGTTCAGTTTCGGCCAGCTTTGTTGAGGTGAGTTTGATGACATCGGTGCCCTTGATATCTTCGCTGCCGATATTCAGCAGGCCAATACGAGGGCTTTCAATGCCTTCGGCAGCCTGCAGATAGCAGCTGCCCATAATAGCAAATTGCACCAGATGATCGGAGGTGCATTCCGAATTCGCACCGGCATCAAGCATCAGCGTGCGGCCATTATCAACCGCTGGAATCATCGATGCGATAGCTGGACGATCAATGCCCGGCACCATGCGTAAAATCAGTTTGGAAATCGCCATCAGTGCGCCGGTATTGCCGGCACTGACCAGCGCATCCCATTCGCCATCGCGCACCAGACGCGCGCCAACATGAATGGATGAGTCTTTCTTGCGCCGCAAAGCATGCGATGGTGAATCGCACATTTCGATGATGTCGGTAGATGCGATCAGGCTGATCTGATCTTCAATGCCATGCTGTTGTAGCAAGGGTTGAATCAGTGCTTCCTGACCAACGATGCCAAAGGTGATACGTGCTGAAAATTGACGTGTAAATGTTTTCGACAACGCCATGGCAAGCGCTTCGACCACCATCTCTGGCGCAGCATCGCCACCATGCCCGTCAACCAACAAACGAATATCGCTTTTGGGAACGGTGCTATGGGATGGGATGTCAGACTCAGCCAAGGTGATAGTCTTTTAATAAACCTTAGTTAATTAATCTTCAGCAGAAGGCTTTACTTCACGGCCTTTGTATGTGCCACAATGCGGGCAAGCGTGGTGTGGACGCATCATTTCGCCACATTCCGGGCATTCGGACATGCCTGCTGGAACAATCGCATGATGCGAACGACGCATTTTGCGTTTCGATACACTGGTTTTTCTCTTTGGTACTGCCATCTTACTCTCCTGCAAGGTTGATCAATCGATCGACCTTAAAAACTTATTATTCTAACCCTTTAAATTTAATCCGCGTAATGCCGCGAAAGGGTTGTTGCTATCATCCTGTACGCACTGGCAATCAGCAACATTTAAATTCACACCGCAACCCTGACACAGCCCCTGACATGTTTCACTGCACACGACATCGGCTTTCCAGGCTAGCCAAACGTCTTCACGCAACACATCAATCAAATTAAGCTCGCCCGGATATTCGATATACTCACAGGTTTGCTCATCGTCATCCGCTTCTGTCATCGCATCATGCTTTGCCATAAACTGAAAATCACGTTCCGTCTGGCCGCTGAGAGCCCAATCAAACGCAGCATTGCAACGGCTGCATTCACGTTTCAAACAGGCGCTCCATGTCGACGGCGCCCTGTTTGATCCAGCCAAGGCTGCCGGCTTTTTTGGCGGAGAACATCAGCCTGCAAGCCCGGTATAATATTGACCGAGCCGCACTGCTTATCTTGCAGCAAAGCCTTGGATACATCCGCATCCCAGCTTCTGCCAGTGGATGAAAGATTCTGCAATGTCACTAGCCAGTGTCGCTGCATCTTGCCTCCAAGCCATTTTTGAGCAGGCGCGCATTATCATGAAAGTGTTTCACGGGTCAAGTTTCATTAACAGTCCCGCATCCAGCATTGATTTCTTTTGGATAGAAGAGAATGCCCATGGGTATGGTGGTTTAAAGCGTATTGACGTGTCAATCAGCACCCAATGTCAATGTCAGATCTTGGGAGTTATATGCTCTGTTGCTCGCAAGCGGCGCGAAAGCACTCGGCTGCTTTTTCATGCTTACCACCGGCTTGATACCACACGCCCAGGCTATGCCATGCTTGCGGCGTTGCATGTTCATCGGCCAATGCCTGCATCTGCTCAAAGGCTAAGCCATCGAGTTTCGCGGCATGTGCCAGCTCTGCCCGTAACCAGCGCTGAGCAACGGTCATCGTCACATCTTTTTTGTCTTCAAGTTGACGATACGAGCGCATCGCGTCCGATTCTTGCAATTTCAACAAGGCTCGCGCAATTGCATGGCTACTAATGCGCTCCAAATGTCCCGACCACAAACGCTGAGCTGTCTTGGCATCATCACAGCCGAGCAACGATTCACCGTAAGCCAGTAACACCTGCTCATGCTCAGGCTGCAAACGATAGGCTTTTCGTAAAAAGACAATGGCACTCTCAGGCTCTTGTTCGCTCAGTTTCAAATAAGCTTGCACCAAACGCGACTGCACCGATTCAGGCGGACGGTTGCCATGTTTTAATTCGGCTTCCAACAATTCCGCACACGCTGTCCAATCCTCACCTTCTTCCGCCAAATTTGCCAAACGATGCAGCGCCAGCGGTGCGCCGGGATGTGCGGCCAACCACGCTTCCAGATGCGCTTTGCGAATCGCCAAGTCGGCTTTGGGGTGAGCATGCGGATTGGTGGCAATGCGCGCTGCTAAAACTGTACTCAAGGCATGCTGTTGCGGTGATGGGGCGGGCAATCGATGCGCTGGAGTCACCAGTGTGCGCAACATATCTAAGCCCCAATCCGGGATAACTCCACGGCTGCGTTTTAATGCTTTGGCTCCGGCATCACCACGTTGATCAAGGCATTGTGCCAAAGCTTCCTGCAATTTCTTCTCGCGCCGTTTGCGGCTACCCAAGCGCAGTGATTGCCAAATCATGCCGGGACCTGCAAACAACACCGCCAGAAAACTGCGCATCAGCCACAGCACAAACAGCAATACAAGAAGCGCTACAATGAATGCGCCTTGGCGTGTTTCAAACACCCAGCCAAAGGCTTCAATGCGCAAGGCCTGATCGGCGATGTCGGGGAATACAATCAGCGCGATGCTCAGCACAAGGGCGGATAGAAGTACAAACACAAGTCTCATCATACACCTCCCTGTTGACGGTCAATGGACTGCGGATCATCAGCCGACCATTGGCGCGCAGCTTGCCGCAAGATGATGATATCATGCTGAATGGCTGAAAAATCAAGTGGTAAACCGGTTTCAATTACCACAGATTCACCATTCACCGCACCATCCACAGTATCATTCTGCATCGCTTTTATTTGCAATAATAACTCGGCATGCAAGCTCTGCCATGCGCCCTGAGCAGGCCATGATTCCAGACTCAATTGACGCGCTGCATCAAGCAGTCGGCTCCTCAAGTCGGCTAAATGCTGCGCCTCGGCGGAAGGAGCCTGACGCAATTGAAATTGACCTACCACCCAAGCCAGCCATGCTTGTTCAGGCTGCGGTAAGATATCATCATGCAGTGGCGTAACCAATGCCTCTGCCCATTTTTGTAGACTGCCTTTCCACTGTGCCAAGCGCTGCACATCGGCACGAGCCAAGGCTTGCATGTCTAGCGCCAGCTGACGCTGTTGCGCCGTCAGGCCGGGCAACAAGGAAATCTCTTCCCATGCCAATTGCATCTGCGGCAAGCGACTGGCTGGATCGGCAATCCAGCGCAAACGTACTTGCGTGTTCATTTGCTGTTGCTCAAGCAGGCCGTCGTGCAAGGTGCGTTGCGAATCTTCGAGTTGCCGCATTTCTGTGCGCAACTGATCAATCACCACAAGCAAATCGCCTACTTCTGCCGAAGTCACAGAAGGGCTGTTCGATGGTGAAACAGCAGCGGCCGGTAGAATCGCTTGCCTGACAGGCTTCACTGCCGCTGCAGGCTCAGATGGCTCAAGCTGCAGCTGTGCTTGTTTCGCAGCGGGTATTATGGCTTGCATTCTCGTTTGCGGTTGCATCACCTCATGCGCCGTGCGCTGAGGCTTTTCAGATGGTTCCATCGATAATAAATTCAATTGTGCTTGAAGCGATTCGTACAGCGGTTGCAATTGACCGGTCAATTTCAAGCCTCCAAGGCTGGCTACAATCAAAAACAGCACAACAATAAGAAACAGCCCCAGTTTTGATGCTTTGGCAGGCTTACTCTGATCTGAACTGGTGCTGGGCTTCGTCTGCGGCTTTCCATCTTTCCCAACACCTGCATCTGCAATCACAGCTTCGATGCCATCAGCAGCTTGTTTGCTTTGATCATCCTTGGCTTCGGTTTTGTTTTTTGACTCAGTCATGATTGGCATCATCCCGCAACCAGCGTGCCACATCGAGGGCGTGATAGGTGAGAATCAAATCCGCTCCGGCGCGTTTGAAACCGAGCATGGTTTCCAAGACCACCCGTTTTTCATCAATCCAGCCGTTCGCAGCCGCAGCTTTGACCATGGCATATTCACCGGAGACATTGTACACCGCCATCGGCACATCGGTGGCATCTTTCACCTCACGAATAATATCCATATAGGCCAAAGCAGGCTTGACCATCAGCATGTCCGCGCCTTCCTGCACATCGAGAGCCGCCTCTTTCAAGGCTTCACGGCGATTGGCCGGATCCATCTGATAGCTGGCGCGATCACCAAAGCTCGGTGCTGAATCCGCCGCATCACGGAACGGGCCAAAATAACCGGACGCATATTTAACCGCGTACGACATGATTGGCAGCTGCGTAAAGCCAGCTTCATCCAGGCCGCTACGAATTGCTGCAATCATACCGTCCATCATGCCCGATGGAGCCACGATATTGACACCGGCCTGAGCATACGATACCGCTTCTTTTTGCAAATTGAGCAAGGTAGCATCGTTATCCACTTCTTCACCATGCAATACACCGCAATGGCCATGATCGGTGTATTCACAAAAACAGGTATCGGCAATCACGCACAAATCAGGGCAAGCTGCTTTGGCCGCCCGAATAGCTTGCTGAACAATGCCGTTATCATCCCAGCCGGATGTACCGATCGCATCTTTCTCTGTCGGAATGCCGAATAAAATCACTCCGGGAATACCAAGTGCCTCAACCTGTTTAACAACTGCGCCAACGTCTGAGAGTGGAATACGGCTAACACCGGGCATACTTATCACTTCAATAGCTTCAGTGATCGCCTCATCCACAAACAGAGGGTAAATCAAGTCGGCTACCGATAATTGCGTTTCACGCACCATGCGGCGCATCACAGCTGTGCCACGCAAGCGGCGCGGGCGAATTGTTAAATCGGGAAGGGACATATTATAAACACTCCTGTCTGGGCGCAACGCATCAACACATTGCATCAAAATAATCGGCCAATGCATCGAGCATAGCCTCAAAACTAGCCTGTTTGGCCACAACCTGCACGCTCAAACCCATCTGCCGCGCCGCAATAGCCAGTGATTCGGAGATCACCACGATCACCGGCTCATCCGCCAAGGCCAGCGAACCCATGCGTTGAATATAAAAACGAGCCGTCTTCGCGCTGCCAAGTAGTACCGCATCAATCTCATGCTGTTGCATGCGGTGGATCACATCGGAGGCATCGCTTTGCGGGCAGATGGTACGGTAAGCCACCACCATGACCACATCAACGCCCTGTTGTTGCAAACCACGAGCCAATGTATCCCGCCCCTGCTCGGCTCGAAAGAACAGTGCTGAGCGCGGCAAACCGCATTCGTCATAAGCGGCAAGTAAGCCATCTTGTGAGGCCAGCGACGGTACGATGTCTGCCGAGACACCATGCCGCAGCAGTGCTTCGGCTGTCTTCCTACCCACCGCTGCAATGCGCTTTTCATGGCAAAGTGTGGCAAGAGCAGTGTGGTGTGCAACGGCATGCACACCATTGGCGCTGGTGAAAATAACATCGCTATAGGATGCTGTTGATAGCATGGCCTGCTTGATCGTCTCAGTGCAATATTGCACCTCTAAGCAAGGCAACAGCAAAGGCACAGCGCCCTTTGCTAAAACAGCTGTTTCAAGGGCAGCCATATATTGCATCGAGCGAGTCAATAAAATTCGTCGATGTTCAAGGTTACAGGATCGCATGAGTGCAATCATGCAACAACTGGCAGCCGAGTTCTATGGTAAACAATTGCAGCGCTGTGAACGATCACCGGCTTTGGCCGAATAGCATAAAAACTTACCTTTTTTCCGAGCCCCTTCGTTAATCCGGATTAGAGACTCAGCTTAACATCCAGACCTGATTGTCGAATACGTTCAGCCATTGCCGTCATCCACTCGGCATCCAATGCAGATAAATGAACCGCCTCAGCCTGCAATGATGGCCGCGCCAAGCCGTACAGCAGCACACCATGGATCGCCACGCCATCGCGCAACAGGAGTTGCAGAAAATCCAGATAAGCCAGCATCTCCGATTCTTTTGGTACTTCATCATCCCAGCTGACCATGCAGGTTTGAATCCAAGTCGGACACACCGATGCCACCGATGTCACCTGCTGACGCAATCGCTTCGCATGAAGTCCGATGCCATTCATGCGCTGAATGCCGGCATCGGTGACCGCATCCACCTTGATCCACACCTCACCAGCATGCGCTGCCATCAATGATAAACCACGCTGCACATGATCTTTATGTACATACGAACCGTTACTGATCAAACGCAGCGGCACACGCAAACCGAACGAGGCCATGACATCAACAATCACCTGCACCACCGCATCAAACTGAGCACAACTGGTCGGTTCACCATTGCCCGAAATAGCCACATCGCACAGCTTGCGGCATTCCTCATGCACATGCTGCAGCATAAAATCGCCATGCACGATATCCGCCAACATCTGCGTCAACTCATGGCGCAACAGCAGCAGATCAATGACTGGCGCAACACCGCGCTTCAAATTCGGCACCTGGCAATAAGCACAATGCCAGTTGCAGGCATTGTTGGGGTTTAAGTTAATACCGACCGATACCCCGCCAGCCCGGCGCGACACAACTGGATAGACATATTGCATGCCGACCGCATCACGATCATGGTTTTTTGTACTTAGTTGATCAGGCATAGATATTTATGAATCGACCACTGACAGGCTGAGCCGGTACTCCACCTGCGCCTTGTCGCGAATAAGTCAGCAGCTGTGGCGGTTTTAAAACTGAAGCTGAGCCTTGATGGCCGCCGTTGGGACTTCGATTAAACGGGCTAGTGAATGCAACCGGGCCAGGTTTTACGATCTTGTCTGCCTCAATCACCGTACGCGCAGGTGAAATCCCCTGCTGCAACGGCGGCACGGCCACCGCAAGCGGAAATGTATCGATAGACAACATCAATCCCATACTAATAGACATAAGGCATTGATTATAATCATAACCCGAAGTTTGTTCAAATCATGCGCCCGTCTATCTAGGGCAATCGTATTAAAATGAGTGCCATTATGGATTGACACAGCACACAGATGATGACTTTATCCTTTCTTTGGCGTAATAGTTATATTTGATAAAGTACAAACAACTTTTCAAAGGCCCGCCAGTGATTAAGCAGCCCCTCTTTAACTGAGGATGGGAATTAGCGATTGGCTGTTTCCGGCCAGATCCGGACAGTAGGGAAATATCAAACATGAAAGCCTGGCCCCCGCACCTGTAGCTTAAGTGATCTGACTCTTTAGTGAATGCTCTGGTCTGATGCTGGGGTTTTGGGCTCTCTTACGGTGACCTTTTTGGCTCCGTAGACAGAGCAGTGGAATCGATGTGCTTCCTTGCGCAACTCATCAACAGATGACAACGGCGTTCTCGGCAACACCTTCACCACATCCTGCTTGAAGTCACAAGCCTCACAATAGAGAAAATAGCTTACTTCGTTTTCTGGCAGCCTCTCTCTCTGCACGTGAATTTCAGTCTGCCGCAGAAGTATAGCTTCCACTCCCGGCATCCATTCAAGACCTGCCCCTGGCATCTCTATATTATGTCACCGGAACTCCTGTCCGCATTGATTCCTTAAATCCCATAAGGCAT
>CAYOTF010000009.1:11055-26640 GCA_964406805.1 uncultured Zetaproteobacteria bacterium
AGTCAAGCCTGACACCTGCTTTTATAGTTTTTCCTAGCTTATTATTTGTAACGATATAAAATGTGATCCGCAGAACATAGTTTTTGGTGTTGTTTAGACAGGTTTAGAGGATTCAGAAGTTTCCTCGGTTTATCTTTATTCAAACACTTATCAATGCGTGTTTATGCACAAATTAAATTAATCGAGGATTACTCAAAATGGCAACAGGTACTGTTAAATGGTTCAACGACTCTAAAGGTTTCGGCTTCATCTCTCAGGATGATGGTGGTGATGATGTATTCGCTCATTTCTCAGCAATTCAGGGGGACGGCTTCAAATCTCTAGCTGAAGGTCAGGCTGTTGAGTTTGATGTTGAAGACGGAGCAAAAGGCCCACAGGCTTCTAACATCTATCCTAAGTAAGCTTACTTAGTCTCTTAACACCCCGCTTAAGCGCGGGGTGCTTTTTTACCCTTCGCCAGGCAGATGCAGATTGCCGGGCTTGTTCTTTGGTTCATTTTTTTGCAAAATGAAATGAATGATCTATTCATACTCCGCAATAGATGCTTTTATTTGAGTGGCGTAATTAAAAATATCATCCAGTCCCTTTGCTTTTCGTTGCGTCCTGAAATATCTGTGAGCCGGTCTATTAAATCGACGTTCCCCTCCGCGTGACGGAACAAATCCAAGAAACAAACTATGTACCGTCAAATGTGCCGTCAGCTACTATGCATTATTATGCATATCAATGCACGCGGAACATGTTAAAAAACATCAAAAACACTGTAAAAAAGGATTTTGGGAGATATGCCCATCAATAAAAACACACGGTTGGAGGCAGGGGCGAGAATCGAACTCGCGAATAAAGGATTTGCAGTCCTCCGCCGTACCACTGAGCCACCCTGCCATTAACCATGCTGAACGCATAAAACAAATTGAACGAATAAAAAAGGGGTCACGAAGACCCCCTTAATCTGGAGCGGGTAACCGGGCTCGAACCGGTGACCTCGACCTTGGCAAGGTCGCGCTCTACCAACTGAGCTATACCCGCGAATCGGGGCGAATCATGCCGAGCAAGTTTTCTCTGTCAAGCCTCAAATGCATCTTTTTTTTAAAGATGCGAAATATACAACTCCTGTCATCATGTGCCTTGAGCCACCAATACATCCACCAGGGGAACTATCTTGAGCGACGAACTACCACGTAAGATCTATATCCTTGATACCAATGTCATCATTCACGATCCCAATGCATTGCAGCGATTTGATGAGCATGACGTTGTTCTGCCCATCGTTGTGCTGGAAGAAATGGACAATGTAAAAAAAGGTTTGGATGAGCTGGCTCGCAATGTGCGTGAAGCATCACGTCAGCTGGATGAATTAAGCATGGAATGCGGCGATTTATCCAAAGGCTGCCCCTTACCCGGCGGTGGGCGGTTGTTTTTTGAGCTCAATCACCGCTCCAGCGAGCTGTTGCCCGATTCGCTGAGCGACGGCAGTGCCGACAACCGTATCATCGCGGTGGCGATGTCTGCTCAGCAGGAGCATCCGAATCGTCATGTCATTCTGGTCTCCAAAGATATTAACCTGCGCATCAAGGCGCGTGCGCTCGGCTTGAAAACAGAAGATTATCGCTCCGACCGTGTGATCAGCGATTTATCCGTTTTGCCGAGCGGCAAAGTGCGGCTGGATTTTGATACTTGGGAAATCATGGCTGGCGACATGGACGTACTGGAACACGATCATGGCAACCATTTTGTTGTCACCTGGCCGGACGATATGGCTCTACCCTTTAAAAATACCTTCGTTATTTTACCCGGCGATCGGGAGGTGGCCATGCGTTGCGATAAGATTGAAGCCGATCAGCGCCGTGTCCACCTGTTTGATGTTTCATCCTATCGCCATGAACGCCATTCGGTGTGGGGTATTCAGGCGCGCAATCTGGAACAGAATATGGCGATGAATCTACTCATGGATGCCGATCTCGATCTGGTCTCCATGATGGGGCTGGCCGGCTCAGGCAAAACCTTATTGGCACTGGCTGCAGGCCTGCATCAAACCCTCGACATGGGATTGTACGAAAAGATACTGGTCACCCGTGCGACTGTGCCCATGGGTCAGGATATTGGTTTTTTGCCCGGCACCGAACGCGAAAAGCTGGAACCGTGGATGGGCGCAATCACCGATAATTTATCGCTATTACTCGGTGATGAAGCGCAGAACATCTCCGATATTCTGGGGCAGAACCGTATCGAAATTGCCGCCCTGTCATATGCGCGTGGCCGGACCTTCACCAAGACCTGGTTAATTGTTGATGAGGCACAAAATCTCACCCCACATCAAATGAAAACCATTGTCACCCGGGTCGGTGAAGATTCAAAATTGATTATTCTCGGCAACAACGCCCAGATCGACACCCCCTACCTCACCGCCCATACCAATGGCTTAACGCTGGCGGTATCGGCTTTTGCCGAATGGGAGCACAGCGGCCATATCGCCTTAAAAGCCAGCGAACGCTCACGTCTGGCTGCTAAAGCGGTTGAAGTGCTGTAAAATCATGTTCTGGCAGGAAAAATCATTGACTGAAATGTCCGATGAGGAATGGGAATCGTTGTGTGACGGCTGTGGCCGCTGCTGCGTGTGGAAATTCGAAGATGACGACAGCGGAGAGATTTTATACACCGATATTCGCTGTCGTTTATTCAATGCCAACACATGCCGTTGCACCGATTACCCCAGCCGCACCACGCTGGTACCCGAATGCATGGATATTCGCAGCTTTAACGATGCGCAATACGCATGGCTGCCAGACACTTGCGCCTATCGATTGCGCCATGAAGGCAAAGCCTTGTTTGATTGGCATCATTTAGTCTGCGGCGATAAACAGACCGTACACCAAGCTGGTATATCGTTGCAAAACAAAACTGTGTGTGGCGATGATTTCAACGAAGCCGACATCATCCGGCACATCATTGACCCCGATGAATAAGATGAACAACACCGAGCCATGCCCCTGCGGCAGTTCGCATAGCTTTGCAAACTGCTGTGAACCGATCATCAAACACGATTCCGCCCGCAGCCCCGAAACACTCATGCGCTCGCGCTATACCGCCTATGTGCGGGGCTATTGGGATTATTTGCATAGCAGCTGGCATCCCGACACACGCCCGTCATCGGTATCCCCCACATTTACCGACTGGATCGGGCTGAAAATCATCAATGCCGAGCACGACAGGGTTGAATTTACGGCGCTGTTCCGGGAGGGCTCAACAACGATGGTACTGCATGAAATCAGTCGCTTTCAGAAAGTTGCTGGCCACTGGCGTTATCTTGACGGCCAATGCGACATAACAGAAGCCGCGTCACAGAAAGAGATCGACAGAAACAAACTATGATTTTAAGGCATTTCCTGGGTTTGTAATTCGTTTAATTTGGCCATCAACTGGCTGCGTTGGGTTTCGGTATAGGCGGTTAATTTTTTACGCAGCGGTGGATAAGCTTCGAGAGTAGTAAGAAACGCAGCATAGGAAATATGCAATATGGTCACGCCTGCCGGGGTAAGCAAATCGGCCGGGCAACCGCTATTGTGGATGATGGCTGTTTCACCGATCAGTGCGCCTGGTTTTAAACTGCTCAAATGTTTACTGGCATCGGAGCTGCGCCAATGAAAGTGTGCTTCACCATCCACGATTAAATCGACATGGTTCAGCTTTTCACCGGCTTTGTGAATGGTGGTTGCTGCGCCATAAGACTCGATATAACTCTCGCATGCCAGATGCTGACGCATATCCAACGGGATGGTCTGCAATAGCGGGCTCGATGAAATCAAACGCACACGATGGCGATGTTCGACTTTGCGGGCGATTATTTTTTTCAGTAGCGGGCTATCCACTAGCGCCTGTATCATTTTTTTGCGTGGCAGTTTTACCACGATACTGGCTTTGTTGGCAACAATATCGCTTTGCTGAGAGCCTGCATGTAGCAATTTATTCTCCGCTACAATATCGCCAGCCTGAATCAGGTTGAGCAAGACCGGTGTGCCATCCGCACCATTTGAGAATTCGGCCAATTCCCCTGCGCAAACCAGATACAGGGTATCGAGCATTTCACCGTGATGAAATAAATACTGTCCTTCACGCAAGCGTTTCTGATGTAGCCGGAGCCATAAACGATTGCGCATGGAGGCTGGCAGCAAGGCCTGGATATTTTCCGAACCTTGTTTTGATTCGCGCATACGCCCAATCGCGGGGTATTGTTTAATCAGTGCATCGGCCTTGCCGGGCTCATGATCCTTGAGCAACTGGCTGTGCAATCGGCGTAACATGTCGGTGCCGGTGGTCATTTTGTTCATTGCGATGAGCAATTCGGCATATTGTTGGATGTAATGGGCATTATCCGGGTACAAATCGACCAGATCGGCATACACATTGAGCAGTGTTTCGTTACGCGAAGGCTGTTGATCCGATGTTTTCGAAGGTGTTGATGAAGGGGGAGCCATGGTGCGCAAGCCTATACTACGCTCTTTGGCTTTGGCGAATGCCGCTTAAAGCCAATTCCGACATTGAATACGTTGAAATCCTGGGCGCTATCGCCACAATGGCCTTTTTTCAGGAGCCTGCGATGTCGTTAATGAAAACCGTTCGTTTAGAATCAAAGCTGATGTACATTAAAACAGAAGAAACGGTGCGCCGGAAATTCCGTAAAATGTTGCAGCGTCTGATTATTCTGGGGCTCTCGCATAAGGATTCGATCAAGGCGATTGAAATAGCCACAGCTTTTGCCAAATTCGAGCAGGAACACATGCCCGATTGTCCGGAATTCTCAACCATCATGCAGCATTATGCGCATGGTTTGAATCAGGCGGCGGCAGATGGATTGTATCTGGAATTTGGCACGTACAAAGGCAAGTCGATGAATGTTATGGGCAGTTTAAGCCCCAATACGCAGTTTTACTGTTTTGATTCGTTTGAAGGCTTGCCGGAAGATTGGCATGTTGGTGTGGATAAGGGCACCTTTGGTATTGCAGGCAATATCCCGGATATTCGCCCCAATATTCATCCGGTCAAAGGCTGGTTTGATAAAACATTGCCTGAATTCGCCGAGCAGCATAAGGATGAAACCATTGCCTTTATGCATGTCGATTGTGATCTGTACTCCTCGACCAAAACAGTATTTGAAGCACTCGGTTCGATGATTAAACCGGGCACGGTGATTTTGTTCGATGAATATTTATCCATTCCGATTGATGGCGATTGCGAATACAAAGCCTTGATGGAGTTTTTGGCCGAGTCCGGTTTGCACATGGAATACATCGGAAAAATCCGTGGTTTTAATCAGGTTGCGATTCGTATTGTCGATTAATCCGTTCAAGCCGTTCAATACGGATTGCAGATTGCGGATTGCAGCCTTTGATGGGTAATGACTGGATCGAATAATGGCTATTGATGCTGACCTCACAGATACCTTAATCAAATTATTTGCCGCATGGCTATTGATTGCGGCGGTGGCTTTTTGGGCGAAGCACGAAAAACTGGGTTTATCACGCCGCATGCTGATTGCATCCGGGCGTGGACTGCTGCAATTGCTGGCCTTGGCGTTTGTATTGCACTGGATCTTTGATATCGAGTCGCATGCCGCGCAAGCTTTATTGATTGTCGGCTTTTGTATCTTGGCCGCCCACAACAGTGCCAGCCATTATGATGGAGCCATTAGCACATGGCTGGCAGGCATACTCGGTCTGATTTGCGCCAGCCTGCTAACCTTGCCGTGGTTGGCTGTGATGGGTTCTGTAGCCGATGACACACGCACTCTGGTGCCGCTCGGCAGCATGATTGCCGCCAATGGCATGAATGCGATGTCGATCATGTTTGAGCGTTTAAAGTCCGGTGGCGAAATCGGCGATGGCTTGAACATGGCCTTGATTCCCACCGTGGATACGCTGCGTCTGGTTGGTTTAGTACACATGCCAGGCATCTTTGTCGGCATGATTTTGGCCGGAGCCACCGCTATTGATGCGGCAGTAGCGCAATTGATTGTGCTGTACATGATAGTGGCATCCAGCTTTGTGACTTGTCTGGTCAGTTTTTTATGCATCAATCATATAAAAAAAAGCCAGCGCTAAGAAAGTAACTATTCGCCTGCTAAATTGCTGAGCTGGTGTCATTTCCCTGCCCTGCTCCTTAGCCCTGCTTGAATTACGCTGATTTTCCTGCGAACCTTAGCTAATGGGCAGGGACACAGAAATTATCATCAGACATCCATTATTATGCGTTTAAAACGCATCGAGTTGGCCGGCTTCAAATCATTTGTTGATCCGACCAAGATTGATCTGGACCGGGGTATCACAGCCATTGTCGGGCCGAATGGCTGCGGCAAATCCAATATCGTGGATGCCTTGCGCTGGGTGCTCGGTGAACATTCCGCCCGTCATTTGCGTGGTGGGGTGATGGATGATTTGATCTTTCAGGGTTCAGATTCCCGGGCACCGGTCGCAGTGTGTGATGTCGAGCTGACATTTGCAATTGAGCCTGGCGCATTATCGAGCCCGTATCATGAGTTGCATGACATCCGCATTCGGCGACGTTTAATGCGCGATGGCGGCTCCGACGCTTTTATCAATGGCAAGATGGTGCGCATCAAAGATGTAGTCGATTTATTTCTTGACACCGGCATTTCCACGCGTGCTTATGCCATTATCGAGCAAGGTTCGATTGCCCGCATGGTGACAGCCAAACCAGCAGAGCGACGCATCATTTTCGAGGAAGCGGCAGGGGTAATGAAATACCGTTCGCGCCGTAAAGAAGCGGAACGTCGCATGAACGATACCCGTTTGAATCTCGATCGCGTGCTGGATTTGCGTGATGAAGTGCGCAGCCAGTGCCGTAGCTTGAAACAACAAGCTTCGCGAGCAGAGCGTTTCAAGGCTCTGCAAAATGAATTTATCCATCTGCAATCGCTCAGCCTTGGCCTGCGTTATCGTCGTTTGCATGAGGATGATCAGCGTATCACCGAGCAGTTGCATGCAAGCCGAAACGATGCAGCAGAAGCCGCCCGGCAATTGACATCGTGTGAGCTGGTGGTGACTGAATCACGAGCCAGTTTGCTGGCTTATGAGGATGAGGTGTTGCGCGTACAGGATGATTTACGTGTAGCTGAGCGTCAGCGCTCGGATCTGCAGCAACAGGTTGAACGCATGGCCGGCGAGCGGCGCTTGTTGTTGCAGCGGCACGATGGCTTGCGTGACCGCTTGCGTGACGCTGAAGCCGAGCAGTCACGTCTTGCAGCGGATCGAGCCAGCCTCGTTCAGCAACTCGACAAGCAGGATGATTCGGCATTGCAAGCCAGCCTGCAGCAAGCAGGTGTGGCGGTGGATGCGGCGGTGGATGCTTATCGGCAGCAGAGTAATCGGCGTGATCGATTGCTGGCGGAATGCGAGCGTTTGGGTTTGCAACAGGAGCAGGCTGAGCAACAGCGGCAAAATGCCGAGCAGATGCTAAACCGGCTGGCAGAGCGGGAAACTCAGTTGCTAGCCCGGCGGACAGATTTACAAACTCAGTTAAGCCTGCAACAGGATGAGTTGTTAAAAGCTGTGCAGCAGCAGGGCACAGCACAACAGCAGATGAATACAGCCGAATCCACGTTGAGCATAGCTCAATGTGAGCTGGATCGTTGCAGTGGTGAGCGTGAGCGTTGCGCGCAGACATTCAAGACTGAGGAATCAGCCTTGCGCGAACAGGCTGGCATTGCACAGGAATTGCGTGGTCGCAGTATCAATCAGGATGTGCCGGAGAGTTTGCGTGATCGCTTCAAAGCTCAGGGTGGCGTGTGGATGGATGAATCGCTGCATGTGCCGGCCGGTTTGGAGGCGGCAGTTGCGGCAGCTTTACGTGGACGCTCTGCCGATGTGTTGTTGCCCAAGGATATTGATGCGGATGATTTGACGCGTTTATTGCAGCAGGCGAGCACTGCGCCGGTGGCACTTTTTTGTGCAGCGGGGTGTGACGATGCCGTGGTCGTGGCTGAAGCATCGCTGGTGCTGGCGATGGGGCTGCCTGCGGATCATCCGTTGTATGATCTCTTTGCGCCGATTCGATTGCTGGAGAATATTATCGATGCCCGGGTCGATCGGGTGCAAACGTGTTGTGTGAGTCGGGATGGCTGGCGGCGCGAAGCGAACGGTTGGTTGATTCCTCCATCCGGCAATCGTACGGCGCGTCGTTTGGCAGTGCAGCGCAGATTACGTGAAACCGAAGCAACGATTCAGCAGGCGGAACAAGCTGTGTCACAAAGCGGTAAACAGTTCAAACTGGCTGAACAGGCTCTCGAACAACAGCAGCAGAGCTGGCAGAAAGCGCATCGTTTCGCCGCCGAACGCGAAAGTGAAAGCCATGCTGCCAATGCAGCGGTGGTGCGGATGCACAGTGACGTTGCAGCGCTTGAATTGCATCAACAGCGCCTGCAAACCGATTTGGCGGAGCTTGCCGATGAGCGAAAACATTGGCAAACACAGCAGGCCGAAGCTGCCGATCTGAGTCGTTTGCATGATTTGCATCACCAGGCTGCAGCACATTTGCAGGCGCAACATCAACGGCTCAATGAAGCCGAACAGCTACACAATGATACACGTCAGCATAAAGCTCTAGCGGATCAGGCCTTGGCTCTTTTTGTGCAGGCGCGTGATCATCTGTTGCGCGAATCCAGACGTTTGGATGCCGCAGATGCACGACTTAATGTTCAAATGGAAGCCGATCAAGCCGATTTGCAGCAGTTGGAATTGGACTTGGAGCAGAGCCAGCAGCGTCAACATTTCGATCAACAGTTGGCGTTGAGTGTGACAGCGGTGGATTCGGCGCATCAGGCCATGCATGCCGTGCGGACAACGGGTCAAACGCTGCACCAATTGCAACAGCAATCCGAACACAGTGAGCGACAGGCGCGGCAAATGTTGCAATTGATCACCGCCCAAGCTCAGGATCTGGCAGTGCAACAGGCTCAACAGACCGCTCACTTGCAGGATTGCGATGCCGAGATTCAACAGCGTTGCCAACGCAGTGCGGCGCAATTGTTGCTTGAAATCGAAGCCATGCATGCGGCGGGCGATGTGGATATCGATGACGTTGCTGAGATTACACAACGCACAAAGGCACTCGATGAGCGTATCAACCGCTTCGGACCGGTGAATTTATTGGCCATTGACGAATTCGAACAGGCCAGCCAACGGGAATCTTTTTTGGCCGCACAAGCAACGGATTTAGAAACCAGTTTAAATACCTTATCCGATACCATCGGGCGCATTGATCGCACCACCAAACAGCGTTTCAAAGCGGTATTCGATCAAAGCAATGCCTATTTCAAGCAAACATTTCCACAGCTCTTTGGCGGAGGGCGGGCTGAATTGCGTTTGGATAGTGATGATATTTTAACTGCTGGCGTGGAAGTGATTGCCCAGCCACCGGGCAAATGTTTGCAGGATTTGAGTTTGCTTTCTGGTGGTGAAAAAGCTTTAACTGCGGTGGCGCTGGTGTTCTCCATTTTCAAGATCAAGCCGGCTCCATTTTGTGTGCTTGATGAAGTCGATGCGCCGCTCGATGATGCCAATGTGGTGCGTTTTGCCGATATGGTGCGTGAGTTGTCGGATCAGGTGCAGTTTTTAACCATCTCACACAACAAAATCACCATGCAAAAAGCTGATCGATTGATTGGCGTATCGATGCCGGAAGCAGGCATCTCAAAAATTGTCAGCGTCGATTTGCAGTCGGTTGCGGATTAAAGTTTCATGCCGCTTTTCAATTTATGATGCTCGGCTATAATCATAGCTTAGGCACGCGGTCAGCAGGAGGAAGCATGCAACGTCGCTCCACACTAACATCATTTTTTACATCAGCCCGGCCAGCACAGAGGATGCTTAAACGTGTGGTATATGCGCCATTGTATGCCGCCAGCATTATGGCGGCAGCACTGGTGGCCTGTGCTGCGCCAGATACGTTTGTCGGGCAAGCCACAGCGCCTGCCGAGCACACTGTGATTGGGCAGACTACGCAATTGATGATCAAATTCACCGCTGCTTTATCCGAGGCGCAGGTGATACACAAGCTGAGTGATATGAGTGCACAATATGATGTCGATTTTACATTTATTCGCCCCATGTCGGGAGACGCTTTTGTCATTGTTCTCAAAGGATTTAGCAGCGGCTCACAGCTTTCTCGATTACTCAATACGATTGCTAAAAGGCCGGATGTGGTTTATATCGAACAGGATCGAATGATGCAGCATTTTCAACAGGATTCGAGAACACCCGTTTATTAATCGCAATGTTATTCCGTGCTGTCATCCTACTTGCAAGTGGGTTGTCTCACTACTATAGCAGAAAGCTGCGCGCAGGTTTGAATGTTTTATTGGTAAGCTGGAGAGTCGCCAAACTTCAGGCAGTCAATGCTGCAGTCGGTTGGCAGGAATGGTGCGATGGCTTGATGGGTTGAGTTTAAGCGTGCATTTTGCGCAGCGCTTGTGGCATTGAAAAAAATACGGTTGGGGCTGCGCTGCATCTGTTTGAGTTGTTGCAGGGTGAGCAGGGTGTGATTGATCGCGCCGAGCTTGCAGTTGACCACCAGCCAGACCTCATACGCGGGCATGGCATCGATCCAGTCGGAAACAAGCCACGTGTCGGTGATCGGGGTCATCAGGCCGCCAATACCTTCGATTAAGCAGGTATCGACTGCTGCTGATTGTTGCTGACACCAGTTTAGCAACTCACTCGGATCAATATGTTGATCTTCTGCAGCGGCTGCCTGTGAGGGGGCGGCAGGCTGGGCATAGTGATAGCGGTTGATAGCATGTGCATCGCTCAGGTTCTGAGCGTCTAACAGGGTTTTGATATCTTCGTTGTGGCCATTGGCATCGCTGCCGCAGGCAATCGGCTTTAAGGCTTTGGCTTTGATGCTTTGCTCAAGCAGGGAGCCAATGATTGCGGCTGTTACCCATGTTTTGCCTGCATCGGTATCGGTGGCGGTGACGAAAATGTGTTTAGAGGCCACGGATATCCAAATCACCTGCGGCTTTGATCGGGATCATGTTACCATGTTCATAACCGGCTTCTTTGTACCATGCTTGTGCGTACAAGGCTTCGAAGGTGGCGTAGATTTTACCATCCTCATTGCGATGTTGATCGGCATAGATTGTATCGAGTTTTTTGATCAGGGAACGGCCATACAAACCGCTTTTACGGCCGCGAATGGCGGCGGCCGATGCCCCCAAACCTTTGAGCTCCCGAATCAGGCTGATGGTATCGGGATAGGTGAGTGTGAATAGATCGGTATCGGTGACCGACATTTCAACGGGCAGTTTGCCTAGTGCATCGCCCAAGGTCATCAGATCAGGGAAGGGTAATACATGGCCAGCGCGTTCCGGCTCGATGGTGGCGAGCGCATGCCGGAGCTCGCCGAGAGTACGGCGACCAAAGGTGGAGAACAGGATGAGCCCACCCGGAGCCAATACGCGGCGCATTTCCTGCAGCATTTCCTGAGGTTCGGGCAACCATTGCATGGCCAGATTGGAGCATACCAAATCGAATCGTTCGGCTTTGAACGGCAGGGATGCGGCATCGCCGATGCTGTGCTGATTGCGCCCGTGCCAGGGCATGCGACGGCTGTGAGCCTTGCGCGTGGTTTTGACCATGGCTTCGGAGAGATCGAGTGCGACGATTTCGGTTTTTTTGTATTTGCTGCGCAATAAACGGGTGAAATAACCGGTGCCGCAGCCAATATCGAGAATGCGTTTGGGCTCGAGCTTGGTAAAGGAGAGGTGAGCAAGTAAGCGATCAGCAATTTCACGCTGCAATACAGCATGTTCATCGTAGCTGCTTGAAGCCGATGAAAAAGCTCGTTTTACATGCATTTTTTTAATGTGGGAGTCGATCGGGCTTTGCGTCACAGTGATGTCCACCAATCCTTTAATAATGTGTTGAATCGTTCTGGCTGGGTTAAAAATGGCGCATGGCCGCAGTGTTGAAAGCTATGTTTTTGGCTGACACGGATCGTATCGGCCAGCCAGTCGCTTGATTCGGACGACACAATAGCATCCTCTTGGCCGTGCACCACCAGAACAGGAATATTCAAGCCGGCCACGCTCTGGCGAGTATCCAGTGATGCAAGCAGCTCAAGGCCTGCCTGCAAGCCACCGTGAGATGGTGGACGGGCACGATCCACAGCCTGTTTGGCCAGCGCATTGTAATCGCTACGGCTCAAATCATCGCCATGCAACATGAGGGTGAAAAAGCGATTCAATACCCGGGGCGACTGGCTGGCAAGCGCCTGTTCAAAGGCGGCAAAGAGGTGTTCATCGCAGCCGGCTGGCCAATCGTGTTGGCGGCGAAAGCACGGGCTGCTGGAGATGAGTGCGAGCCCTGCAATCTTGTCTGGAAACTGCGCTGCCAGTTGCAAGGCCAGCATGCCACCGAGTGACCAGCCGACCAGAATGCATGGCTCGGGCAGTTGCGCCCCAATGTGTTCGATCCATTGCTCAGCGGGAATTTTGGCATTGCAGGCAGCACCGTGACCGGGCAGGTCTAAAAACAGCGCATCGAGAGAATGATCGCAGTTTTGAATCGGATCGCAGTGCTGAAATTGATCGAATTGCTGAAACCAGACCTGACGCGATTGCGCCCAGCCATGCAAAAAGACCAGTGGTTTCATTGCGCTGTGTCCCGGCAATGTATCCGTTGATCCGTCAGGGAACCGATCAGAGAATCGACCAAAAAATCAATCTGTTCGCTTGAATGCGCTGCCGACAGGGTGAATCGTAAACGCGCAGTTCCTTCTGGAACGGTGGGCGGGCGAATGGCCGAAACAAAGAAGCCGTGCTTTTTCAAGGCATCGGCCAGCATCATTGCCTGCTGATCCGAGCCAACCAGCAGTGGCTGGATAGCGGTGTCCGAAGGCATGAAATTCAGATCGGCGGTTTTTGTTTTAAAATGTGCAATATTGCTATGCAGGCGGTTTAGTGCTTTGCCACCTTGTATCAGCGCGAGTGCGGCATCGGCTGCAGCAATCATGGCGAGCGGCAGGGCGGTGGAATAAATCATGCTGCGCTGGCGTTGGCGTAATCCTTCGATGAGGGCTTCGCTGCCAAGAATAAACGCGCCGTACGAACCAAAGGCTTTGCCGAATGTACCGACTTCAATGAGGCGGTTATGGCCTGCGACACCTGCGTGTGAGCTGAGCCCTTTGCCATCGCTTCCTACGCTACCGATACCATGCGCATCGTCGATGATTAACAGGCTATCGTGCACCTCGGCCAGGTGCAGCAAGCTTTTCACATCGGCGCAATCACCATCCATACTGAACACACCATCGGAGATAATGATACGTTTTTCAGCCGCATGCTTTTGCAGCAATGTGTCGAGCTGATGCTCGTCCAGATGTTGGAAACGGTGGCAAACAGCGCCAGATAAACGTGCCCCATCGATCAACGAGGCATGGTTGAGTTTATCGGCAAAAACATGTGTGTGTCGATTGGCCAGCGCTTGCAGAAGCCCCAGATTGGCTAGCATGCCGGAGCCGACAATTAAACAGGCTTCATAAGCTTTCCAATCGGCCAGCTTGGCTTCCAGACGATGCAGAGCCGGATCATCACCGCTGATCAGCCGGGATGCCCCGCTGCCAACGCCATGCGCACAAGCTGATTGTGCCGCATCGCGCAGCTTGGGATGGCAGCTTAAAGCAAGATAATCATTGCTGGCGAAATTGATTAACCGCTGTCCATTGATCGTGATAAACACACCATCGCGCTGGCCGGCACTGAACTGACGGCGGCGTGATGCGGGTATGGGGGCAAACCAATTGCGTGAATCGACCATGTTCGTCATGCTGGTTGGCATGAAGAAGCTGTCAACCAATGCCGCTCAATGGGTTAACGGACTCGGCGATTTGTTGTTCCCTCCGGTGTGTTTGTTTTGTAAACACGCGTTAAGCCGTGGGACAAGAGATGATGGCGGCTTGTGTTGTCCGCTCTGTTTGCCGGAGATCAGGGTCTGGTCGCATCATACCTGCCTGCGTTGTGGAACTGAGCTGCCCGAATCGATGGTGCCGGGGCCATGCGGAGCTTGTTTAACACATCCGCCGGCGCAACAACAAACGCACAGTGTGTACGAATATCATGGACCGGTACGCGATGCGTTGCTGGAATGGAAGTTGCAAGGCCACGATGCTGCCATACGCTGGCTGCTCAAGGCGGCCATGCCGAGCTTGGCTGAATTGATCGAAAAAGACGCTGTGCTGTTGCCTGTACCCATGCCGCTCTCGCGCATGCGCAAACATGGTCAGCATCATGCGGCCAATATGTGCCGTTGGCTGGCCGATGATCTTGGTTGTGCTTGGGATTGGCGTTTGTTGCGCCGCATGGGTGAGCAGCCCAGGCAATCTGCATTGAGTGGCAGCGCGCGACGAAAAAATTTACGTAAGGCATTTGGACTTGCCGCAGACTATGAGCAGCGCTGGATGGCGATATCGCCTGAGCCTGCATCGGTTTGGATTGTGGACGATATCCTGACCACCGGTTCGACTCTGCATTTTGCGGCCAAGGTCAGTTTAAAGCTGGGTGTGGCGGTGAACGTACTGTCGCTAGCGCGCACATCATACAGAGGATAGGTTTTCGACATGGCTATTATAGAAGTATATTCCGGTGATTTTTGCCCCTATTGCATGAAGGCAAAATCACTATTGAAGAAAAAAGGACTCGAATTTTCCGAGTATAATATCAAGAGGGACATGAAACGGCAGGCTGAAATGGCCGAGCGAGCGCCCGGCACACGCACCATTCCACAGATTTTTATTAACAACCGTCATGTCGGCGGCTGTGATGATTTGTTTGCGCTCGAGAAGCGTGGGGAATTGGATACCTGGCTGGAGTCCGAAGCTTAAATCATGACAGGAGCGGATGAGTTACTGGATAACAATCGGGCGTGGTCCGAGCGACGTTTGCTGGATGACCCGCAGTTTTTTGAACGTTTGTCGGCGCTTAAATCGCCGGAGTTCTTGTGGATTGGTTGTTCGGATAGCCGGGTGCCGGCCAATGAAATTGTAGGTCTTGAGCCGGGTTGTGTGTTTGTGCATCGCAATGTGGCCAATCAGGTATCGCATACTGATTTGAATTGTTTGTCGGCGGCACAATACGCGGTCGATGTGTTGAAGGTGAAACATATTATCATCTCCGGCCATTATGATTGCGGTGGTGTGCTGGCGGCGATGGGTAGCAAACATCATGGCATTGTCGATAACTGGATTCGCAGTATTCGTGATGCCTATGTCTCCCATGCCGATGAGCTGGAGCATCTGCCGCTGGAGCAGCGTCAGAATCGTTTGTGTGAACTTAATGTGATTCGTCAGGTCGATAATATGTGCCATACCGGCATTGTTCAAAAAGCCTGGGAACGCGGTGATGCGCTATCGGTGCATGGCTGGATTTACAGCTTGAGCGATGGCTTGTTGCACGATCTCAATGTTACAAAATCCTCATTACAGGATATTGCGCCGCTGTATCGTATTGCTAATGAGAATTTTTAGCCTGCATTATTCATGAATCGCAGTGATGATTGCGCCGGGCCTTTGTTTGCA